>CAJANQ010000184.1 GCA_903941145.1 uncultured Actinomycetes bacterium | reverse complement strand
TCGCCGCGGCCCGGGCCGCCAACGGCACGACGGTGGTCGGCGTCGGCGGCACACTGGTCGACCTGGCCGAGCCGTGGCGCCGCGTCACGATGGCCGACCTGGTCGAGGAGTGCTCCGGCGAGCGGCTCGACGCGTCGATGCCCGTCGAGCACGCACGGGCCGCGCTCGGGCGGCTGGGCGTGACGGCCGACCCGTCGTGGGGGAGCGGTCGATGCCTGGCCGAGGCGTTCGAGGCGGTGGCGGAGCACACACTCGTCGCGCCCACGATCGTCATGGACCACCCGGTCGAGACCTCGCCCCTGGCCCGCCGGCACCGTGACGACCCGACGCTCACCGAGCGGTTCGAGGTCATCGTCGGCGGGATCGAGCTGGCCAACGCCTACAGCGAGCTCAACGACCCGGTCGACCAGCGGGCGCGGTTCGAGGCCGAGCAGAAGAAGCGCGAGGCCGGTGACGCCGAGGCCGGCACCGTCGACGAGGACTACCTGCGCGCCCTCGAGGTCGGTCTGCCTCCGACGGGCGGTCTCGGCATCGGTATCGACCGGCTCGTGATGCTGGTGACCGGGGCCGAGTCCATCCGCGACGTCGTGCTGTTCCCGACCCTCCGGCCCACCTCGGGCCGCGCGACGCTCGACCGCGCCGCCATCGTGCCGCTCGCCCCGCTGCCGACCGCCACCGAGCCCGGCGCGCAGGTCGCCGCGGTCCGGCTCAGCGGGCTCGTCCGCGTCGTCGCCCTCCTGACGAGCATCGTGGGCGTGCTCACCATGCTGAGCGGCATCCCCCAGCTGGGCGTTCGGACGTTCCCGCTGGAGGACCTGCTGTCGCCGCTCCCAGGCCTGGTGGGCGACAACGTGCTCGCCGTCGGCATCGGCCTGATCATGGTGCTGCTCAGTGCCCAGCTCCTGCGCGGCAAACGCCGCGCCTGGAACCTGGCGCTCGCGATCTTCGTGCTGTCGGCCGGCGTGAGCCTCGGCCGTGGCGGCGAGCTGGTCGCGCTCATCACCTCGGTCGTGATGATCGTGATCCTGGCCCTGACCCGACGCGAGTTCACTGGTCTGGAGGACCCGCCCTCGGTGCTCGGCATCGTCCGGGCGGCGCCGCGGTACCTGTTGTTCGTCTACGGCTACGGCCTGCTGGCGCTGTGGGCGGAGCGCAGTCAGCTCGAGCCGTCGTTCTCGGTGGGGCGTTCGCTCTGGGCCGTCACCGTCGGACTGGTCGGCGTCGCCGGGCCGTACACCTACCCGGGGCGGTTCGGGACCTGGTTCCCCGCGTCGCTCGTGCTGCTCGGCGTCATCGGGCTGCTGCTCCTGCTGTGGCAGCTGCTCCGGCCCGCCGTCCGCGGCCGCATCGGCGAGGGACGCGTCCGTGCCGCGGAGCTGGTGGCAAGGGAGGGCTGGGACACCCTTGCCCCGTTCGCCATGCGGGAGGACCGCAGCTACTTCTTCTCGTCCGACGGGAAGGCCATGGTCAGCTACGCGTACCTGGGGGGCTACGCCATGGTCGGCGGCGACCCGGTGGGTGACGAGGCGTCGGTCCCGCTGGTGGTCGACGAGTTCATCGAGCACTGCCGGCGCCACGGGTGGCAGCCGGCGTTCCTGGCGGTGCGCGAGGTCGACGCGCCGCTCTACACCGAGCGGGGGTTCCGTTCGTTCTACCTGGGCGACGAGGCCATCCTGGACTGCCGCTCGTTCTCGCTCGACGCCGACGGGATGGCACCGGTGCGTCAGGCCGTGCGCCGCGTGGACCGCACCCACCGCTTCGAGGTGCTGAGCGAGGCCGGCGCGACCCCGGAGCTGGCCCGCCAGCTCAACGAGATCTCGCTCGAGTGGCGGAAGGGCGACGTCGAGCGGGGCTACACGATGGCGCTCGGCACCGACGTCGGGACCACCGACCCGCACCGTCTCCTGGCCGTGGCCTGGGAGGTCGGCGACGACGAGGCTGCGACCGGTCGGCCCGTGGGGTTCTTGCGCCTCGTCCCGACCGGCGACCCCGACGGTCCCTACGGCCAGGGCTACACGCTCGACCTCATGCGTCGACGGCCCGACTCGGCGAACGGGCTCACCGAGTACCTGGTGGCCAACGTGGCGACGCTGCTGCAGGAGCGGGGCGTGCGCCGGCTGTCGCTCAACTTCTCGGCGTTCGGCCGGCTGTTCGACGACGACGTCGCGTTCACCTGGTTCGAGAAGTTCATCCGGGTCGTCGTGGACCGGTTCAACCCGTACTTCCAGATCCGGTCGCTCCGCGAGTTCAACGAGAAGTTCCAGCCGGTCTGGCTCCCACGTGCCGTGATGTACGCCGACCCGGCCGACATCCCCAAGGTGGGGCTCCGCTACGCCTGGCTCGAGGGCCTGGTGACCAGCAGCCTGGTCGGCCGGTTCCTGTCCGGGCCCCGCTCCGCCGACGACGCCCCGTCCTGACCCCGTCCGGTCGTCCGCAGCGGTCGGGCGTACGCTCCCGGGAAGAACGGAGCCACCCATGACCAGCTGCCCTGACACCTCACTCCTCGACTCCCGGCCCAGCGGCCGCGGCGTCCTGTCGAAGTTCCGCGACCCGGCGGCGACCCCTGCCGAGGACCGCGCCCGCCTGCGGTTCGCCGGGATGATGCTGGTCGTCGGGGTGCTGCACTTTGTCGTGCCCGGCCCGTTCCGCAAGATCGTGCCGCGATGGTTCCCGTGGCGGGAGCAGGCGGTCGTGTGGTCCGGTGTGGCCGAGATCACGACCGGGGTGCTGGTGGCGGTGCCGGCGACCCGGAAGGTCGGCGGCTGGCTCGGCCTGGCGACGGTCGCCGCCGTCTACCCGGCGAACATCCAGATGGCGGTCGACGCGTCCCGTGGGCAGGCCCAGGTGCCCGGTCCGGCCTGGGTCGCATGGGCCCGGCTGCCGCTGCAGCTCCCGATGCTGCGCGACGCCTGGCGCCTGACCCGCTAGCGGTGGCCCCGGTCGGGCGGCCGTCGTAGGTTGCGCCCATGACGTCCCGGGGGTCACAGGTGGAACAGCGCAAGGTCGTGGTGTGGGGGACCGGCAACGTCGGTCGCCCGTCGGTCAGGGCGGTCGTCGCCGACCCGGGCCTGGAGCTGGTCGGGGTCGTCGTGTCGAACCCCGACAAGGAGGGCAAGGACGCCGCCGAGCTGTGCGAGCTGTCCGAGCCGACCGGGGTCCTGGCGACCCGCGACGTCGACGCCGTGCTCTCGCTGCAGCCCGACGCCGTCGTCTACACCGCGACGGGCGACACCCGTCCGGACGACGCCCTGGCCGACGTGCTGCGCTGCCTGCGTGCCGGCGCGGACGTCGTCTCGACCTCGATCTACCCGCTCATCCACCCGGGCAGCACCCCGCCCGAGATGAAGGCCGAGGTCGAGGCCGCCTGCGCAGAGGGCGGTGCGTCGGTCTGGGTCTCGGGCATCGACCCCGGGTTCGGCGCCGACCTGCTCGCCCCCGTGGTGGTGGGTGCGTGCGTGTCGGTCGACAAGGTCGTCGTGCGTGAGGTCTTCAACTACGCGACCTACCACGCCCCGCACGCCGTGAAGGACCTGGTCGGGTTCGGGATGCCGATGGACCAGACCCCGCCGATGTTGTGGCCGACCGTGCCGACCATGGTGTGGGGCGGCGTCCTCAAGGTGCTGGCCGAGACGCTCGGCGTCGAGCTCGACGAGGTCGACGAGATCATCGAGCGCCGGCCCCTGGAGCGCACCGTCGAGCTGCCCATCGGCACCTTCGAGGCGGGGACGCAGGGTGCGTTCCGCCTGCAGGTGCGTGGACTGGTCGGGGGCGAGGAGAAGATCGTCATGGACCACGTCACCCGCATCGACGACGAGTGCGCACCGGACTGGCCCGTGCCGCCGGAGCAGTCGATGGGCTGCCACCAGGTGCTGGTCACCGGCGACCCCGACGTGGCGCTCACCCTCACGGCCGAGGACGCCGACGGCGACCGCAACGTGGGCGGCATCGCCATGTCGGCCGGCCGTATCGTCCATGCCCTGCACGCCGTGGCCGACGCCCCCAACCGGATCATCACGGCGATGGACGTCCCGCTCGTGCCTGGCAAGGGGCTCCTCAAGTGAGCGCCGAGCCGCAGGACCCCGGGTTCCCGGTGGTCGACCACGACGACCCGCTGGCGCCGTACTCAGGCCACGGCGGCAAGGTCGGCCGCGTGTTCGCCACCTCTGAGCCGTGGTGGCCCGAGCGGCCGCAGCCCAAGGAGGGCGCCCCGAACATCGTCGTGATCATGTGCGACGACCTGGGGTACTCGGACCTCGGCTGCTACGGCTCGGAGATCCCGACGCCGAACCTGGACCGGATCGCCGGCGAGGGGCTCCGGTACACCGACTACCACGCCACGCCGATGTGCTCGCCGACGCGGGCCGCGCTCATGACCGGCATCGAGCCGCACCGGGCCGGCATCGGCCACGTGGCGCACTCGGACCCGGGCTTCCCGGGCTACTCGATGGAGCTGACGCCGCTGACGCCGACCCTGCCGGAGCTCCTGCGGTCGGTCGGCTACCAGACGCTCATGGTCGGCAAGTGGCACCTGACCAAGGACAGCCAGGTCAACGACGCCGGCGACCGCTCCTCGTGGCCCCTGCAGAAGGGGTTCGACCGCTACTACGGGTTCCTCGACGCGTTCACGAACTTCCACCACCCGCACCGGCTGATGGAGGACAACCACGCGGTGCCGGTGGACCAGTACCCCGACGACTACTACGTGACCGACGACTTCACCGACAGGGCCATCTCGATGGTCCGCGAGTGCAAGGCGTCCAACCCGTCGAAGCCGTTCTTCCTCTACTTCGCCCAGGCCGCGGTCCACGCACCGCTGCAGGCCCGGGCCGAGGACGTCGAGCGGCACAAGGACCGCTACCACGAGGGCTGGGACGCCGTCCGCCAGCGCCGTTACGACGAGCAGCTGCGGCTCGGCGTGGTGCCGGAGCACGCCGAGCTGGCCCCGCGCAACCACGAGCCCGGCGAGGAGGTCCTGCCCTGGGACGACCTCGACGACGACCGCAAGACGCTGTTCGCCCGCTACATGGCCGTGTACGCGGCCATGGTCGAGCGGATCGACACCGGCATCGGCCGCCTCCGCACCGCGCTCGAGGAGCTGGGGGAGTGGGACAACACCCTCTTCATCTTCACGTCCGACAACGGCGGTTCCCGCGAGGGCGAGGCCGAGGGCACCAGCGCCTACTTCCGGTCGCTGCACTTCGGCCGCAAGGGTGTGCCCGAGCCGTTCGAGGAGGACTTCGCCCGGCTCGAGCAGATCGGTGGGCCGACCACCCTGCCGCACTACCCGCGCGGGTGGGCGATGGTGTCCAACACCCCGTTCCGCCTCTACAAGATCAACGCCCACCGCGGCGGCCACTCGGTGCCGTTCGTGGTCAGCTGGCCGGACGGCGGTGCCGTCGGCGGTGCGCTGCGCGACCAGTTCGTGCACGTCACCGACCTGGTGCCGACGTTCTTGGAGCTCGCCGGCGTCGAACGGCCGGCCGAGTGGCGCGGGAACCCCGTCCTGCCGCTCGACGGCGAGAGCGTGGCCAGCACGCTCTCGGACCCTGCCGCGCCGGGCCGGACCATGGACCTGATGGTCGAGAACGAGGGGCACCGGGCGTTCCGCCGCGACGGCTGGGAGGCCGTGACGCGCCACGAGGAGCGCACGCCGTACTCCGAGGACCGCTGGGAGCTCTACGACGCGGCCGCCGACCCCACGCAGCTGCACGACCTGGCCGAGTCCGAGCCCCAGCGGCTCGACGAGCTGGTCGCGGCGTGGGAGGAGTCGGCGTGGACCCACCAGGTGTTCCCGCTCGACGAGGGCACCGGCTACCGGTACCTGCTGCGGCCGTCGTGGAC
>CAJANQ010000183.1 GCA_903941145.1 uncultured Actinomycetes bacterium | reverse complement strand
GTCGCACCTCGATGCCGGCGCGCTCACCGTGTCGTGCTCGACCAGCGCCAAGAAGGCCGCCGAGGTGCTCCGCGTGGTGCGGGGCGAGGTCGAGCAGCTGGCGGCCGACGGTCCCGCCGACGACGAGGTCGAGCTGGCGCTCGGCGCCCTGCGCGGCGGTCTGCTGGTCTCCATGGAGGACGCCTCCAACCGCATGCTGCGGCTGGGCACGGCCGAGAGCCTCCGTGGTGGTGCGGTGCCGGTCGCCGAGCACCTCGCCCGTCTCGACGCCGTCACCCCCGAGGACGTGCGCCGGGTTGCGGCGTACGTGCTGGGCGGCGACGAGGTGCTGGCCGTCGTCGGCCCGAAGGGGACCGCAAAGAAGGTCTGACTGGTCCGGGGCCGACCGGGTCAGTCGTCCGCGTCGGCGCGCTCAACCTCGTCGCGGGTCACGCCGAGCAGGAACAGGATCGCGTCGAGGAAGGGCACGTTGACGGCGACCTCGGCGGCCTCCTGGACAACCGGCTTGGCGTTGAAGGCGACCCCCAGCCCGGCGGCCGCCAGCATGTCGAGGTCGTTGGCGCCGTCGCCCACGGCCACGGTCTGGGACAGCGGCACGCCCTCGGCCTGGGCGAACTCGCGCAGCAGGTCGGCCTTGCGGGCCCGGTCGACGACCTGGCCCAGCACACTGCCCGTCAGCCGGCCGTCGACGATCTCGAGCTCGTTGGCCACGGCATGGTCCAGGCCCAGCTCCTCGGCCAGGCGGTCGGTGAAGTGGGTGAACCCGCCGGACACGACGCCGACCGTGTAGCCGAGCCGCTTGAGCGTGCGAACGAACGTGCGGGCGCCGGGCGTGAGCGTCATGCGCTCGCGGGCCCGGTCGAGCGCGGCCAGGTCCAGGCCCTCGAGGAGCGCGACGCGTTGGCGGAGCGCCTGCTCGAAGTCGAGGCCGCCGGCCATGGCCCGTTCGGTCAGGTCGCGGACCTCGTCCAGGCAGCCCGCCTCCTCGGCGAGCAGCTCGATGACCTCGTCGGAGATCAGCGTGGAGTCGACGTCCATCATGACCAGTCGCTTGGCCCGGCGGCCGAGCCCCTCGGCCTGGATGGCGGTGTCGAGCCGGTGGGCCGCCGCCGCCTCGGCCACGTGCTGGCGCAGCGCGACCGGGTCGGCGCCGGTCACACGGAACTCGTAGGCGTAGACGGGGTAGCGGGCCAGGCGGACGATGCGGTCGATGTTGCCGCCGGCGGCGGCCACGGCCCCGGCGACGTCGCCGAGCTCGGTGGGGGAGAGCGCCGTCTCCAGGTCGTGGCCGAGCACGACGACCGCGTCGACCCGGCGGTGCTCGGTGCCCGACGCCGGGACGGGAGCGACCTCGACGGTGAGCCGGTGGCGGTCGGCGAAGAGCGCCAGGTCGGCCTGCAGCCGGCCGGGGTCGGCGGCCTCGCCCGGTCCGGCCTCGACGACGGCGGCCAGGGTCAGGTGGCCGCGGACCAGCACCTGCTCGAGGTCCTGGACCGACACGCCGGACAGGTCGAGGACGTCCATGAGGTCGGTCGTGATGCCCGGACGGTCGGGGCCTGACACGCGCACGAGCAGCGCCGCGCCGGACTCGCCAGGAGTGGTGGGGGTGCCGTCCACGCCCGGTACGGTACGGCGCGCCGCAGTGCCGGGTGTGCACCGTTGCGGCGACGGGGGTGTCTGGTGAGCGAGAACGAGGCGAACGGCCGGCGGCTGGTCGAGCTGGAAGCGGTCGGCGAGACCGTCCGCGTGGTCAGGCTGAACCGTCCCGAGCGGCTCAACGCGCTCTCCATCGAGCTCGCCGTCGAGCTGGACTCGGTCCTGGCCGAGGTCGGCGCCGACAATCTGGCCCGGGTCGTGGTGCTCACGGGTGCCGGTGACGCGTTCTGCTCCGGCCTGGACCTGAAGGACTACGGGATCATCCCCAACATCGACCACCTGTCGGTCCACCGGATCGCCAGCCGGTCGATGCGGATCTACTCGCAGATCACCAAGCGCCTGCGGTCCATCCCGCAGCCCGTCATCGCGGCGGTCAACGGCGTGGCGTTCGGCGGGGGCATGTGCCTGACCCTCGGATGCGACCTGCGCATCGCGTCGGAGTCCGCGGTGTTCAACGCCACGGGGATCGTCAACGGGCTGTCCTCGGCCGAGATGGGAGCCGGCTGGCTCCTGCCCCGGCTCATCGGGTCGGCCAACTCCAACGACCTGCTCCTGACCGGCCGCCGCATCGACGCGGCCGAGGCGCTCCGGATGGGGCTCGTGTCACGTGTCGTCCCGCACGGGGAGGTGCTCGACGAGGCGCTGGAGATGGCGGCGACGATGTCGCGCTACTCGCACCACGGTCTCGAGGCCACGAAGTCCACGCTGTGGACCGAGCTGGAGATCTCGAGCCTGGACGCGGCGATCGAGTTCGAGGACCGCAACCAGCTCATGGCCGGGTTCACCGACAACCTCCCTGAAGCCATCCGGGCGTTCGACTCCGGCCGGGAGCCCGTCTACCTCGACGAGCCCCGCCGGGACCTGTTCGAGCAGCCCTGATCCTCTGCGGGTACCCCTGCCCGCAGGCCGTAGAGTTCCGGCCATGAGCATCACGGTCGGAGTTCTTGGCGCAGGCGGACGCATGGGTTCGGAGGTGTGCCGGGCGGTCGTTGCCGACCCCGACCTGGAGCTGGTCGCCGCGGTGGACCCGCACCACCAGGGCCTGGACCTGCACGCCGTGGCCGACGTCGAGTCGCCCCTCCGGGTGCTGGCCGACGTCGAGGCGCTCATCGCGGTCGGACCCCAGGTGGTCGTCGACTTCACCAACATCGACGTCGTGCGCGAGCACCTGCCAGCGCTGGCAGCCGCGGGCCTGCACGTCGTGGTGGGCACGAGCGGCCTGACCCCGGGTGACCTTGCGGCCCTCGAGCCAGAGTTCGACCGGTCGAGCCTGCTCGTGGCCTCGAACTTCGCGATCGGCGCCGTCCTCATGATGCGGTTCGCCGAGCTGGCGGCCCCATGGTTCGAGTCGGTCGCCGTGGTCGAGCTGCACCATGAGAACAAGATCGACGCGCCGTCCGGCACTGCGATGGAGACCGTGGCCCGTATCGCCGCAGCGTCCGACGACTGGCTGCCCGACCCCACCACCAAGGAGCTGCTCCCGGGCGCCGTCGGCGCAAAGGGCCCGGCCGACGTGCCCGTGCACTCCATCCGGCTGAAGGGCCTGGTCGCGCACCAGGAGGTCATGTTCGGCTCCGGCGGGCAGGTCCTGACCGTCCGCCACGACGCCATGACCCGCGAGTCGTTCATGCCGGGAGTGGTCCTGGCCGTGAAGCACGTGGCCGACCAGCCCGGCGTCACCGTCGGACTCGAGCACCTGCTCGGCATCTGAGCCGGGTCAGTCTCCGAGCTCTTCCTCGAGCTCCTCGACGCCGCCGATCAGGCCCTTGCGGCCGACGGTCTGGTACACGAGGTAGCTGACCACCATGACCACCGACACGATCGTGAACCACTTCTGGTACGGCGCCACGACGTCGTCGACGAAGTCGGTGATGGTGGTGGAGAACGCCGTCCCGAGCGCCCGCATCAGCAGGACCCGGCCCAGGGTGCCGACCACGTTGAGCACCACGAACCGCCGCACCGGCATGGCCGCCACGCCGGCGAGCAGACACACCGGGTTGTTGGGCGCGACGACCACCATGACGTCGAGGATCCGGCGGAACCCGCCGGTGTCACGCTCGAACTGGTCGAAGATCGGGTCCATGCCGGGGAACACCCTGCGGGCCCAGTGCAGCGCCTTGCCCCGGTAGAGGTAGCCGAGGACGTAGAAGAGCGGGTCCGGCAGGAGCAGGCGCGTGGTGCTCACCGCCAGGAACGGTGCGAGCTCCGTGAGCGGCGTGGTCAGCAACAGGTAGCGGTTGGAGGAGTTGAGGGCCAGGAGCGCGAGCGGCATGTCCCAGCGGCCCGTGAACTTGGCCCAGAGCGCGTTGCCGACGTTGGCGCACACCACCAGGGTCACGATCAGCGTGCCCACCAGGGGCAGGACCCAGCGCGGGTGCGTGGTCGACGGCGGCGCGAGCGGATCGGCCGTCGGGGCGGGTTCTGAGGAGGGTGCGGGTTCGTCGGTCATGGTGGCCTGCGTAGGCTGCGCAGCGTACCGGCACGACCGTGCCGACCGACCTCGCCATCTCCGGCCGCACCCGTTCCACCAGGGGGACCCACATGCTCGGCACCATGCAGGACCGTCAGCTCACGCTCGTGCACTTCTTCGAGCGGGCGGAGCAGTACTTCGCCGACAAGGAGATCGTCACCGGGACACCGGCGGGCACCGAGCGCACGACCTATGGCGACTGGGCGGCCCGAACCCGTCAGCTGGGCTCGGCGCTCGACCGTCTGGGCATCTCCGCCGACGGGCGCGTAGCGACCTTCGCATGGAACACCGCACGTCATCTCGAGCTGTACTTCGCGGCGCCGTGCAGCGGCCGCGTGCTCCACACGCTCAACATCCGGCTGTTCCCCGAGCAGGTCACCTACATCGTGAACCACGCTGCCGACGAGGTGATCTTCGTCGACCGCACGCTGCTCGGGCTGCTCGGACCGCTCGTGCCCACCTTCACCACGGTGCGCTACATCGTGGTGATGGAGGACGCGGGCCCCGGACAGGACCTCCCGTCGTTCGACGGCATCGAGGTGCTCGAGTACGAGGCCCTCATCGCGGACGAGCCGCCGGCTGAGTTCCACGTCGCCGACGAGTGGCAGGCCGCGTCGATGTGCTACACGTCGGGCACCACGGGCAACCCGAAGGGCGTCGTCTACACGCACCGC
>CAJANQ010000182.1 GCA_903941145.1 uncultured Actinomycetes bacterium | reverse complement strand
GCCAGCAGTCGGTCCTTGACCGCATGCTTGTGCTCGGCCGACTGCGAGTGGAAGGTCCAGTTGAGGGCGCGCTGCGGGTCGTCGGGCGCGGCACCGAGCTCGGCATAGACCGCACGGACCTGGCCGAGTAGGTCGGCGTCGAGGGCGTCGAGCACGGCGAACCCGAACTGTTCCAGATGGGCCTGCTGGCCAGGGTCGCGGAGCGTCGCCGGAGTCCGGTCCGGCAGGACCACGTCGACCGCGTCCGGGAGCGACGGCGCGTGGACCGGGCCGGGCGCAGTCTCGTCAGCGCGGGTCGCAGTGCCGTGCGGGCAGGCCGTGTCGGGCCGCATCCGCTCGACCTGTGCGGCCGTCACGTCGACCGGTGCCCACGGCACGTCGCCGACGACCTCGAGGCCCTCGGGGGTGGCCCACTCGAGGTCGCCCGGGGCGTGGGTCAGGAAGAACTCTGGGTCGAGCCGGTAGGCGCGCGCCGTGGTGTCGTCGAGCCGCTCGTAGAACAGGGGCTCGAGCGCGTCGGGCACGACGACGGCCGCCGCGGTGATGCGGGGCTCGTCGGTCGTGTTGGGGAACGAGCAGTGCAGGAGCTGGTTGTCGAACACCAGGGCGTGGCCGGCGGGGACCTCGACGCGGACCAGGAACTCCTCGAGCAGCTGCTCGGTGAACGGCTCGTGCCAGCTGCTCGTGCGCTCGGGGCGAGGGCCGAGCTGGACGGTGTGGGACGCCGGCACGACGTGCAGCGTCCCGTTGGCCTCGGACGCGTCGTTGAGGGCGCACCACACCAAGACCGAGCTGCCGAGCGCAGGGTCGACCACCGACGAGTGCTGGTGCAGCACCAGGCCGCCGTCGGGCCCGGGCCAGTTGATGACGAAGTTGTGCAGGACGCTGTGGTGGCCACGGAAGTGTCGGCCGATGCCCGGGGCGAACGCGTCGCCGATGGTCCGGTGCACCGTGCGCTTCATCCCGGTGTCACCCGTGTAGAAGTCCGACTCCCACGTGGTGGTGGTCGGCGCAGGGTGCAGCTCGTGGAACCTGGCCAGCAGCGTGGCGAGCTCGTCGGACTCGAGCAGGTCGACCACCACGAACCCGTGGACGCGCAGGGTCTCGTCGAGCACCGGGTCCACGAGCGTGGGGGTGAACACGCCGGGGCGCGGACCGCTGTCCGGCCCGGGCTGCGCTGCGGGTGCAGGGCGCTGGAACCGGTTACGCACGCGCTGCAGGAGGGTGGTCGTGCTCATCCCGGTCCCCCTTTCGTCTGGCCTCGAGGTCGATGGTACGTAACGGACCCTGCGACGGAAAGGCCGTGTGACAGGTGGTCAGCCGGTGGGGACGCGGCCGGTCACCACGACCCCGTCGACGAACCAGTCCATCTGCTGCCGCTCGTCCGGCGGGAGCGTGGCGCCGGCCGGCACCCGTTCGGTGCCCCGGTCGTCGGTGACCGGTCCGGCGAACACGTTCAGGGTGCCCGCCCGCAGCTGTGACCTGGCTGCCTCGACGGCGTCCAGGGTGGCGGGCCCCACCCGGGCGCCCAGCGGCGACAGGTCCGTGAACCCGTCACGCATGGACCCGTAGTAGGCGGTGGGCCGCCACGTCCCTGCCAGCACGTCGCCGACCTGCTCGGTGTAGTAGCCGGTCCAGTCGGGGACCGCGGCAGCCAGCCAGACGTCGGCATAGGTCGTGGACCGGTCGGCGTCGTGGCCGACCCAGCCGGTGCCGGTCGTGCGGGCGACGTCGCCGAGGACGTCGGTCACCGACCCGCTGACCAGGACCTGCGCGCCCTGGTCGACGAGCTGGCGGGCGAGTGCCTCCTCCTTGGCCGGGTCGTACCAGGACCCGGTCCACGCCACCGTGACCCGGGCCGACGGGTTCGTGCGTCGTGCCCCGAGCGTGAACGCGTCGACGTGGCGGACCGTCTCGGGCTCCTGCACCGTCCCGACGAACCCGATCCGGCCGTCCGGGGCGTCGGCGCCCGCAGCCATGCCGGCCAGGTAGAGCGGCTCCTCGTCGGCGCCGCCGTAGGTCCCGACATTGGCGCGGCGCTCGGTGCCCCTGGCCTGGTCGAACTTCACCTTGGGGTACTTCCTGGCCGCCGCCAGCACGTCGGCCTGGAACGGGTACGAGGTGGCGAACACCAGGGTGGTGCCGTTGCGGACCAGGCGCTCGATCGTTGCCGCCGCGTCGGCGCCGGGGGCGACCTCCTCGGTGAAGGTCGTCCGGACCTTGCGGCCGTACTTCTCGGCGACGGTCTCCGCCGCCCGGTGGTGGGCGTCGGTCCAGACGTCGGTCCCGACCTTGCCCTGGTTGAGCCACGCCACCTTGAGCGGCCGCGACGGCGTCGGGGTCGGGGCGGTGGTCCCGCCGCAGGCAGTGAGGCCGGCGAGGAGCAGTGCGCCGGCGACGAGCAGGAGCAACGCGGGTGAGCGCCGCGGTCGAGGTCGGTCGAGCATCTCACCCCCTGTGGTGCCGTGGTCCGACGGGGCGAGTATCGCACGGGCCCCCGGCCTGTACCTTGGCGGCCGGTGGCGATCCTCGGACTTTCAGCCGGCTTCCACGACTCGGCAGCTGCGGTCGTCGACGACGGCCGTCTGGTCGCCGCGGCCCAGGAGGAGCGGTTCTCCCGGACCAAGCACGACCCGGCGATGCCGGCCCAGGCGACGGCCTGGTGCCTCGACGCCGCCGGGGTCGGGCCGGACGGGCTCGACGCGGTCGTGTTCTACGAGAAGCCGTTCACCAGCTACGAGCGCATCCTTTCGACGCACGCCGTGGTGGGCCCGAAGGGGTTCCCCCAGCTCTCCAGGGCGGTGCGCACCTGGACCAAGGACAAGCTCTGGGTGGCGGCGTCGGTGGACCGGCTGCTGGCCGCCACCGGGCGGACCGGGGTCCCGCTGGCGTACGCCGAGCACCACGTGAGTCACGGTGCCGCGGCCTTCTACCCGTCGCCGTTCGAGACGGCCGCCGTCCTTACCGTCGACGGGGTCGGCGAGTGGGCGACCTCGTCGTGGGGGACGGGTGCCGGCAGTTCGCTCACGCTGCAGGCCGAGCTGGACTTCCCCAACTCGCTCGGGCTCCTCTATTCGACGTTCACGGCCTACTGCGGGTTCGCGGTGAACGACGGGGAGTACAAGCTCATGGGGCTCGCGCCCTACGGCGAGCCGCGGTTCGTCGAGGCGCTGCGCGACCGGGTCGTACAGGTCCACGACGACGGCTCCGTGCGGCTCGACCAGCGCTACTTCGACTACCGGGCCGGTCGCCGCATGGCGTCGCCCCGTCTGCACGAGCTGCTCGGCGGTCCGCCCCGGCAGGCGGACGAGGAGCTGGACCAGCGGCACGCGGACGTGGCCAGGTCAGCCCAGGTCCTGCTGGAGGAGGCACTCCTGGCGATGGTCCGCCACGTCCACTCGCAGACCGGCGAGCGACGCCTCTGCCTGGGTGGCGGCGTGGCGCTCAACTGCGTCGCCAACGCCAGGATCCTGTCCGAGGGGCCCTTCGAGTCCGTGTGGGTGCAGCCGGCGGCGGGCGACGCTGGGAGCGCAGCGGGTGCCGCCCTCTGGTACCACCATGCCGTCCGGGGGGCCGAGCGGGTGCCGTCGGAGCCGGACGGGATGTCCGGCGCCGCGCTGGGTCCAGCCTTCACCCACGACGAGGTCGCGTCCTGGCTGCTCGCGGCCGGCGTCGACCACGAGGTGGTGCCCGGCACCGCCGAGCGGGCCGAGCAGGTCGCCGAGGCGCTCGACGGCGGTGCCGTCGTCGGCTGGTTCGAGGGCCGCATGGAGTTCGGTCCACGGGCACTCGGCCACCGGTCGATCCTGGCCGACCCCCGTGACGCGTCGATGGTGCAGCGCATCAACTCGCTGGTGAAGGGCCGCGAGGGCTTTCGGCCGTTCGCTCCGGCGGTCCTCGCCGACGCCGCTCCGGACTGGTTCAGCGTGGACGGACCGTCGCCCTACATGCTGCTCACCGTGCCGGTCCGCTCGGCCGTGCCGGTCGACGTGGCCGGCACGTTCGCCGAGCGGCTGGGTGCGGTGCGCTCCGACCTGCCGGCGTGCACGCACGTCGACGGGTCGGCACGCGTCCAGACCGTCGACCGCGAGCGGTCGCCGGCGTTCTACGAGCTGGTCGAGGCGTTTGGCCGCCGCACGGGCTGCCCGGTGCTGCTCAACACCTCGTTCAACCGGGCCGACGAGCCGGTGGTGCGTTCCCCGGCCGACGCGCTCCGGTGTGCGGCGCTGGCCGGTCTGGACCTGCTGGTGCTGGAGCGGTGCCTGGTGCGCCGTCCGGCGCTCGAGGCGGTTGCCGCAGCCCGGTCGACGTTCTAGGACCCGTCGGTATCATCGTCCCGTGGGCTTCTACCTGCGGCACCTGGCGGGATCCACTGCCGACCTCCTCCGCTTCGGCCGTCGTACCGGCCGCTGGTGGTTCCCGGTCGTCCTGGTGGCGCTCGGTGCCGGCGCGCTGCTCGCCGCGACCCTGAAGGTCGTCGTGCCGACCGCGGTCTATGTCCTCTTCTGACGGGCCACCATGTGAGATGGCCGACGTGAGGACCGACGTCTGGACCGCCGACCCGTGGGCGGCGCCGTCGGCCGCGCCGGCCGCCCCGCCGCAGGGTCCCAGATGGTGGGCCTCGGTGCTCGCCGTGCTGGTCGGTGCGTCCGGCGTGGTGGTCCGGCTGCTCCAGCTCGGGGACAACGCGCGCCGTGCGGCGCTGGTACTCGTCGTCGCGGCGGTGGTCTGGGAGGTCGTGTCGAGGGTGTCGGCGGGCCGAGCCTGGCGCTGGCCGGCGCTCGTGGCGGTCGCCGTAGCTGCCGAGCTGGCCTCTGCGCCGTCAGGGGGACGCGCACCGGCGCTGCTGCTGGTCGCCTCGATGCTCGTGGCCGACGCCGCGCTGGTGGAGTGGCGGCCGCTGCGGTCGTGGCCGCCCCGGACCGAGCGCGTGGCGTCGCTGGCCATCTTCCCGCTCGTCGCCGCCCAGGTCGCGTGGTTCCGGACCGGTGCCGCGGTCGTGATGCTGGGGCTGCTCGCGGCCGCCCTCGTGGTGGTCGAGGGCTACCACCGGGCGCCGGTCGCACTCGACGCGGCCGACCGCTCGGTGCGGCGTGCGGTCGGCAAGGTGGTCGACGCACTCGCTGCCGCGATCGTGTTCGTGTGCGCCGTGCCGTTCCTCTACCTCGGTGGTGGGCTGGTGCGTCTTGGCCGGGCGGTGACCGGCCGCGACCGGCGCCGCGCCTCGACGTGGCAGCCGGTGGCCTCCGACCCCGTACAGGACGCGTCGGTACCGTTCCGCTCGGCACCCGCCCGGGTCCGGGGCCCCCGCAACGCGGTGGCCGCCGTCGGCCTTGCCGCCGTGGTGGTGTGCGCGGTCCTCGTGGCCCAGCGGCTGCCCGCCGGGACCGACCAGGCGGCACCCGTGACCTCGCCGGGCACGACCGAGCCCGCGACCGTCGCACCGGCCGTGCCGACCTCGGCGGTCCCCACGTCCGCCCCGACGGCGGGCCAGCAGCTCGACCTGCTGGCGGCTGTCCCGTACTCGCAGCGCCCCGCCTACGAGGGGGTGCCGTGGGCCGACCAGCTGCAGCGCGACCAGGAGTTCTCGCTGGTCCCTGCCAAGGGGGTCGGCTACCGGAACTCCGACACCTCGAGCCGCTACGTGAACGTGCGCGAGGGGCTCCGTGTGACGCCGGCCGCGACCTGTGCCGGCTGCCCGCGGCGCACCGTCTGGCTGGTGGGCGCGTCGTCGGTGTTCGGCATCGGCCAGCGCGATGGGGGGACCGTCGCCGCCGAGCTCCAGCGTCTGGCCGCCAAGGACGGGATCGACCTCAGGGTGGTGAACCTGGGCGTCGTCGGCTGGACCAGCGAGCAGGAGGCCACCGACCTCGTTGCCCGGCTGAGGGCGACCGACGACCCGCCCGACGCGGTCGTGCAGCTCGACGGGTTCAACGACGCCATGGCCGCCACCGGCCGGATCCTCCAGGGCAAGGGGGACGACCCCGCACCCCTGCGGCTCGACGCGACCGGGACGCTCGAGGCCCTGCAGCGCCAGGACGGCCTCGACCCGGCGACGACGGCCGCGATCGCGGAGCTCGCCGCCCGGAGCTACGGGTCGGCGCAGGACCGGATGCGAGCAGCGAGCAGCCGGGCCGGTGCGGACCACCTGGCGTTCTTCCAGCCGGACGCGTTCGCCAGTCCCCTGCAGCTCGCGCAGGTCCGCGGCCTGTACGCCACGGTGCCGGGCATCCTCCAGGACCGCGGGCTGGGCAGCGTCCTCGACGCCACCGCCGCTGCGCTCACGGGACGCACCGTCGACCTGCGCCAGGCGTTCAGTGCCACGGAGGCGCCGGTCATGCTGGACGTCGTCCACTCCAACGAGGCCGGCGCCGAACTGCTGGCGGCCAGGGTCTACCCGAGCCTCAGGCAGTCCCTGGCATAGCGCCGGGCCGCCCGCGCCGTTGTCGGACGGGGGCGCTCGCCGTACCGTGGGACGGTGCTGGTCATGGGGGTGTCGGCCGGGTTCCACGACTCGGCAGCTGCGGTCGTCGTCGACGGCGTGCTCGTCGCGGCCGTGGAGCAGGAGCGGCTGAGCCGGACGAAGCACGACGCGTCCTTCCCCGCCTCGGCGATGGACGTGGCGCTGGCGGTCGCCGGGGCGTCGCCCGGCGACGTCGACCTGGTGGTCCACCACGAGCGTCCGGTGGTCGTGCTCGACCGGTACCTGGCGACCCGGCTGCGGACCAGCGTGACGGCGCCGCGGTCGCTGTTCGTCGACGCCCCGCGGGTGGTGCGGACCCAGATGGGCGCCGCCCGGCGTGTCAGCCGCTGGTTCACGGACCGCGGCGTGCGGACGCCTCCGCTCGCGTATGCCGAGCACCACCAGAGCCATGTTGCCGCAGCGTTCTTCCCGTCCCCGTTCGAGCGGGCCGCGGTGCTGACGATGGACGGGGTCGGGGAGTGGGCCTGCTCCTCGACCGCCCGCGGCGACGGCTCCACGCTCGACCTGCTGGCCCAGGTCGACTTCCCCGACTCGGTCGGTCTCTTCTACTCGGCGGTCACCGAGTACTGCGGGTTCCGGCCCAACAGCGGGGAGGGCGAGCTGATGGGGCTCGCGCCGTTCGGCGAGCCACGGTTCGCCGATGTCCTGCTCGACCGTGTCATCGACGTGGGGGACGACGGCTCGGTACGGCTGGACCTGAAGTACTTCTCGTTCCTCCGCGGCCGGCGGTCGACCAGCCGGGCCTTCCACGAGTTGCTCGGGGGTCCGCCGCGGCCGCGCGGTGCAGTGCCGGACCGCCGGTCGTCCGACCTCGCCGCGTCGGCGCAGGCCGTCCTCGACGAGGTGGTGCTCCGGTCGGCCCGCCACCTGCACGCCCAGACCGGCCTCGACGCCGTCTGCCTGGCGGGCGGGGTGGCGTTGAACTGTGTCGCCAACGGACGGCTGCGGACCGACGGACCGTTCGAGCACGTGTGGGTGCAGCCCGCTGCCGGCGACGCCGGGGCTGCGGTCGGCGCCGCGCTGTGGGGCGCGCACGAGCTGGCGGGCGACCCCCGGCCGACTCCGGGCACTGACGGCATGTCGGGGGCGTTCTTGGGACCTTCGTTCCCGTCGTCGGAGATCCGGCCGTGGCTCGAGGCCGAGCAGGTGCCGCACCGGGTCGTGGCGGACCGCCCGCAGCTGCTCGACGAGGTGGCAGCGCGCCTGTCCGGCGGCGAGGTCGTCGGCTGGTTCTGTGGCCGGATGGAGTTCGGCCCGCGGGCGCTGGGCCACCGCTCGATCCTGGCGGACGCGCGGTCGTCGACGGTGCAGGCCCGGCTCAACGGACTGGTCAAGGAGCGGGCCTCGTTCCGTCCGTTTGCCCCGGCAGTGCTCGCGTCGCACGCGTCCGACTGGTTCGACGTCGTCGGCGACCTGCCCTACATGACCGCCACGGTGCAGGTGCGTGACGAGCACCGCCGGGACGTGGACGGCCCGCTCCCGGAGTCGCTCGAGGACCAGGTCCAGCAGGTGCGCAGCGTCCTCCCGGCGGTCACCCACGTGGACCACTCGGCGCGGCTGCAGACCGTCGCGGCCGACCAGAACCCGGAGTTCGCCGAGCTGCTGGAGGCGTTCCTGGCCCGCACGGGGTGCCCGGTGCTGCTGAACACGTCGTTCAACGCCCGCGACGAACCGGTGGTGTGCACCCCGCAGGACGCGCTCGCTACGTTCCGGCGCACGGGCCTCGACCTGCTCGTCCTCGAGGACTGTCTCGTGGAGGCCGACCGGTGAGCAGGCCCGCCCGCCCTCGTCTGCCGGCCCGTGGGGCCCCCACCGTCCGCCTGCTGCTCGGGCTCTTCCGGCCCGGTGCGACCTCGCTCGGCGTCGTCGTGCCGCTGGTCGTCGTGCTGACGCTCTTCGCGGTCGTCGCCGCCGTCGTCGGTGAAGTACTCGTCCCCTGGGCCATCTACCCGGCGCTATGACGACCTCGACGCCCCTCTCGTCGCCGCAATGGGCCCAGGTGCCCGACGGTCCGTTGCCGCGCCGTCCGTCGGTGCTGGCCGTGTGGGCCCTCACGGTGGTGCCGCTCACCGTGGCGCTCGCCCAGCTCGACGTCGCGGCGTGGCGGCTCGTGCTGCTCGCCGTCGTCGGGCTGACCGGTCTGCTCGCCGTCGCGCAGCTGTGGCGGTGGCGACCGGCCGCCGTCGCTGCGGGGCTGGTCGCCGGTGCAGCGCTCGCCGCCGCGGTCGGGGTACGGGCTGCGGCGGTCGCCGTCGCGTCGGCGGTCGTGTGGTGGCTGTTGCTGCGAGCGTTCCGGCGGACGGCCGACCGGCTGCCGGAACGGGCACTGCGTCCGGCTGTCGTCCCGATGCTGGCGGCGGACGTGCTGCTGCTGGCCGGAGGCCGGGTCCGGCTCGCTGCGGTCGCAGTCGCGCTGGCCGCCGCCGCCTGTGTCGTCGGGCGACGATGGTCGGGCCCGATGGGGAAGGTCGCCGACCTCGGTGCTCGCGGGGGGCACTGGCTCGGAACCGGCCTGGCGGCGGTGGCCATGGTGCCGGCCGCGCTGGTGGTGCTGGTCATGTCGGTGCTCTACCGGCTGGTCCGTTTCGACCCGCTCCGGCCCAACCGGACCGACCGGACCGTCGGTCCCAGGTGGCGCCGCAGGTCAGGGGCAGGGTCGGACGTCGAGGAACGCGTCGGTCGGGGTGCCCGGCGCCGGCGGTCCTTCGCCGGCGCGTTGGGGGTGCTGGCCGTCGTGGCAGGGTGCCTGGCTCTCCTCGTCCGACCGCCCGGTGCCCCGTCGAGCGCTGCGTTCACGGACCCGTCGTGGCCCGACGTCTGGGCGCAGCAGCAGAAGTTCAACTCGAACCCTGAGTTCAACCCGACGACGCTGTTCTCGCTCAAGGACTTCTCGAGCCCGCACGTGAACCAGGTCGACGGTCGGCGCCGGGTGTGGCAGCCACCGCCGTGCGACTGTCCGCGCCGCACCGTGTGGTGGTTCGGCGGCTCCGCGGCCTGGGGCTTCTACCTCTCCGACGAGCAGTCGGTGCCGTCGCAGCTGGCCAAGGCAGCCTGGTCGCAGGGCGTCGCGCTCGAGATCACGAACTTTGCGCTGCCCGGGTATTCGCTGTCCCAGGAGATGCAGCTGTTCGCCCAGCTCGCCGAGACCGAGCCGCCCCCGGACCTGGCGGTGTTCTACGACGGGGCCAACGAGCTGTTCCTCCAGGTGGACCGCAACAACCACGGCCAGGGCACCGACGAGTCGCCAGTGACGTACGCAGACCGGCAGTTCCAGACCGTGACCCGGGCGCTGTCGTGGCCGCAGCGGCTCTGGGGGTTTGCGACCCCGGGATCGACCGCGCCGGCATCGGCCCGCGACCCGCTGCTCGACGCCCCGGAGGTCGCCGGCCACGCCATGGCCCGTTACCGGCGGCAGGTGGCGCTCGTCGACGCGGTCGCGGCCGCGAACAAGATCCCGGTCCTGTTCGTCTGGCAGCCGACCATGTCGACGGCGCCAGCTGCGGCAGCAGACGAGTGGCGACCCATGGCGCCGGCCGACGCGGAGTGGCACCGTCGGCTCTCGGCGGCCGGCCGGGCCGGGCTCCCGGACCAGGTGCTGGACCTTTCTGACGTGTTCGACACTGCGACGCGGCCGGTGTTCCCCGACTGGGCCCACACCAACGCCGCGGGTGCCACCACGGTGGCGGCCGCACTGGTCGGGCCCGTCACAGCGCCCCGTTCGCCGCCTGCCGGGTAGCGCACCGGACGCGTTCCTGCCGGGGTCGCTCTGAACAGGCCGCTTGTAGGCTGTGAGCATGACCTCGACCGGCGCGGTGGCCCCGCGCTCGACGGCGGACCAGGGGGTACTGCCGGAGGAGCCAGTCCTTGCGACATGGACCACCTTGGTGGCGCGTGCGCTCGCGGTCTGGCTGCTCGTCGTCGTGCCGCAGGCACTCCGGGTGGCGGGCCACGGTCCGTCGGGTACGGCCGGGGCTGCGCTCCTGCTGGTGCTCGGGGCCCTGCTCTCCGCCGTCGTCGTGCTCGAAGTGTTTCCCCGCGCAGCCCTAGGGGGCTCGTGGGCGGTGCTCCTGCTTGTCGGGGTCATGGCGACGGGCCCCTACGTCGGTCGCGTGCCGTGGACCCTGGCGGCCTGCGGCGCAGTGGTGGCAGCCGCTGCAGCGGGGGGCCAGTGGCCAGGGCGTCGCGTGTCGGGCTCTGCCCTCACGGTCCTGGCCGTCGCCGCAGTGGTCTGGGTGTGGACCGGGGGAGTGCTGCCAGAGGTGGCGCTGCTGGCACTCGCCGGTCTGCTCGTCCTGCTCGCGCACCGCGGGAGTGCCGCGGTGCGGGCCGTCGACGCACGACTTGGCCGGGCCGGCACCCTGTTCCTGGGCGTGGCGCGGCGGTCGTGGGACGTGGCGTCCACGTGGTGGCGCGACCCGGGCACGCGTGCGGCGCGCTGGGCCGGCGCTGCGGGCAGCCTGCTCGCCCTGCCCGTGATGTGGCGCCTGACGATCGCAGAGAGCGTGCTGGTGCGCGGGACCAACGACTACGAGGCGCACGTCGAGCGGGCGCTGGCCATCACGTTCTCCCCCCTGTTCAGCTCGGTGCCGCACCCGGTGTGGCACCTGCTGTTCCGGGTGCTGGACCCGGTCCTCGGCGTCCGGGCCACCGTGGTCGTCATTGGCATGGCCGCCGCCGGGGCCACTGTCGCGGTGCTCGTGACCATCGGCCGGTCGGCGTGGGACGACCTGCCACCGCTGGGCCCGCGGCTCGCCGCGGCCTACGGGCTCGGGTACCTGCTCATGGAGAACGTCGGACAG
>CAJANQ010000181.1 GCA_903941145.1 uncultured Actinomycetes bacterium | reverse complement strand
TCGATCATCGGACGGGCAACGGCGTCGCCGGTGATCATCCCTGCGCTGATGCCGTGGTCATGCACCAGCTGCCAGGCTTCCTCGGGGTCGAACTTGCGCTGCAGCACCGTGGCGTTGCCCAGGAACCACTGGCTGAGCGTGGCGATCTGTGCGGCGCCGTGCATGAGCGGCGGGATCACCAGGAAGACCATCTGGCCGCCGGAGGCCGCGGCCTGCTCGGCTCGCGAGTACTCCGAGGCGACCCGTTCGCCGGTCACGGCGTCGATGCCCTGGGCGAGCCCGAAGAAGATGTCCTCGGAGCGCCACATGACGCCCTTGGGCATCCCGGTCGTGCCACCGGTGTAGATGATGTAGACGTCGTCGCCCGACCGTTCGGGGAAGTCCCGCTCGGGGCTGCCGCTCGCCGCTGCCTCCTCGAAGGACGTCGAGCCCAGCGCGGCGGTGTCCTCGCCGGACCCGTCCTCGATGTGGAGCAGGACGCGCAGGCTGGGCGCCTGGTCGACGACGTTGGCCAGCCGGGGGGCGTACTCCTGGTCGAAGACGCAGGCCACGAGCTGCGCGTTGTTGATCAGGTACGACAGCTCCGCCTCGACGTAGCGGTAGTTGACGTTGATCGGGACGGCCCGGACCTTGAGGGCACCGAGCATCGCCGAGACCCACTGCTCGGAGTTCATGGCGTAGATGCCGACGTGGTCGCCGGGCTGCACGCCCTGGTCGGCCAGCCAGTGGCCGATGCGGTTGGCGCGTTCGTCCAGCTCGGTGAAGGAGAAGGTGCGGTCGCCGTCGACCAGGCAGAGCCGGTCGGGGACGGCGTCGACGGTGTGCTCGAAGAGGTCAGCGATGTTGTAGGCCACGGCGAGAAACTAGGTCACCGGACCGGGGTCTGACACACCACCAGGTCAGGTCTCGGCGGTGGCCTTCTTCGACGACTTTTTCCCGTCGGCCTTCTTGGGCTTCTTGGCGGTGCTGGCCGACTTCTTCTCGGCCTTCTTGGCCCGGGTCGAGGTGGCGGTCACCGGGGCCGGTGCCTTCACGATGGTCGGGTCGACGTTGCCCGCGAGCTCCTTGAGCTCGTCGAACGCCGGCTGGACCAGGGCGGCCAGGTCCCAGACGTCGGGCACCAGGTCCCGGTCGGCCAGGAACCCGATGTCGACGTGGTCCCGGTACGACAGGACCGTGATGTTGAGACCGGCGCCGTCGATGATCGGGCCCATCGGGTACGCCGCCACCAGCTCCGCGCCCGCCAGGTAGAGCGGGAACGGCGGGCCCGGCACGTTGGAGATCACCAGGTTGTGGATCACCCGGTGGGAGTCGGCCAGGTTCATCGAGCTGTAGAGCCGGGACGCCAGGCCGAACGTCTTGGGCGCGGCCCACTCGGCCCAGTCGGTGAGCATGCGGGCACCGATGGCGTTGTGGTCCTGCTTGGCGCCGTCGGTGCTGTCGCAGATGGTCCGGAGGCGCTCGCCAGGGTCGTCGACGTCGGTGGCCAGGGACGCGAACATCGCCGAGACCTTGTTGCCCGAGGTGCCCAGCTCCTCCTCGGCGCGGACCGAGACGGGGCACACGGCGACGAGCGGCTCCTCGGGGATCCCGCCGTGCAGCTCGAGGTAGCGGCGCAGCGTCCCCGAGCAGAGCGCCAGCACGACGTCGTTGACCTTGACGCCGAGGGCCTCCTTGACGGCCTTGGTCTCGTCGAGCGGCACCCGGGCGAAGGCCACCGAGCGGTGCGGGCCGATGGAGTGGTTGAACGGGGTGCGGGGCGCGGTGAGTGGCACTGCGCCGTGGTGCTCGTCGGGGTTACGGACCCGGCCGACCATGTTGGCCACCGACTGCACGGTCCGGCCGATGAGCGGCACGGCCTCCTTGGCCCGACGGAGCTTGGACATGGCGGCGTACCCGACGAGCTCTGCGTCGTTCGGGATGCGCTCGGTGGGGATCTCCACCGGCTCGAGCGGCGCGGCCTCGGGGCCCAGGTCGTAGAGCGCGGTCATGATCTCGGCGCCGGAGGCCCCGTCGATGGCGGCGTGATGGACCTTGACGACAAACCCGACGCGGTCCTGCTTGAGGCCCTCGATGACCCAGGCCTCCCAGAGCGGCCGGGTGCGGTCGAGCGGGATCGACGCGATCTGTGCCGCGACCTCGCCGAGCTCGCGGCGGCCACCCGGGGCCGGGCACCCGATGCGGCGGACGTGGTAGTTCAGGTTGAAGTTCGGGTCCTCGATCCACACCGGGTGGTGGAACTGGAACGGCACCTCGACCAGGCGCCGGCGGAACGGGGGCACGACCTGCAGCCGCTCGGCGATGTGCGACTTGATGCGGTCGAAGGAGTAGCCCCCCGGCATCGTCGACACGTCGTAGATGCCCACCATGGCCACGTGCATGTGGCCGGCCGGCGTCTCGATGTACAGGAACGTGGCGTCCATGCCTGACAGGCGTTCCATGAGTACCCCTTCCGCAGTGGGGCGGCGGGTGGCCGTCCCGTGCGCCGGTCATTCTTCCGCGTCACGGCCCGTCGCGCCCCTCCCGCGCCAATACAGGGATCTGGGCGGATAGGTCCCTGCGGCGCCGACGGGCAAGACTGGCCTGATGTCGGCCCTCTCCTCCCGTCTGTTCCGTCAGGGCGTGGTGCGCGCCACGCTCGTCGGCAACGCCTACCGCCCCCGCCACCGCAACCGCGTGCTCACGATCCCGTCGTTCTTCGCCGCATGGCTCACCACCGAGGCGGCCCCGCTCGTGACCGCCGCCTGGGGGCTGACGACCCTGCGCGAGCTGCGCCGCAAGGACGGTGGGCTGTCGGTCGCCGACAAGGTCGGGCTGGCGCTCAGCGCCGCGTCCGTGGTCGGGATGGCGGGACTGGTCCGCGAGGGGCTCCGGTCGGGCGAGCAGCTCGACGCCGCCCTCGCGCCCGAGGTCCCGGCCGACGAGCTGGCCGAAGCTCCACAGGCCATGCGTGCCGGTGCCGTGCTGCCGGTGCTCATGGGCAACCGGCGCCGGTCCATCACCCGCAACCTCACGTACGCCACGCCGGACGGCCACCGGCTCCGGCTCGACGTCTACGAGCCGCTCCATGGCGCCCGCACCGGCGAACGCCGGCCCGCCGTGCTGCAGATCCACGGCGGCGGCTGGGTCATCGGCTCGAAGGACCAGCAGGGGATCCCGCTGCTCAACCACCTGGCGAGCTGCGGGTGGGTCGGGTTCAACATCGACTACCGCCTGAGCCCCAAGGTCCAGTACCCGGACCATCTGATCGACTGCAAGCGGGCCCTGGCGTGGATCCGTGAGCACGCGGACGAGTACTCGGTCGACCCCGACTTCGTGGTCGTGACCGGCGGCTCGGCCGGCGGCCACCTGTGTGCCCTCGTTGCGCTCACGCAGAACGACGAACGTTTCCAGCCCGGTTTCGAGGATGCCGACACGTCGGTCCAGGCCGCGGTGCCGTTCTACGGCGTCTACGACATGCTCGACCGTAACGGCGACCACAACGAGGTGTTCGGCCAGTTCGTCGAGCGGATGGTCATGGGGGTGTCGCCGGCGCAGGAAGAGGAGCTCTGGCGCAACTACTCGCCCGTGGACCATGTGGGACCGGACGCCCCGCCGATGTTCGTGATCCATGGTGACCGCGACGTCCTGGTGCCGGTGGCCGGCGCCCGGGCGTTCGTCGAGGAGCTCCGGGCCGTGTCCGACGCCCCGGTGCTCTACGCCGAGCTGGTCGGCGGCCAGCACGCGTTCGAGGTGTTCCCGAGCGCCCGCGCCGTGCGCGCCGTCGAGTCGGTCGAGCGGTTCCTGCACCACGAGCACGAGAAGTACCTGGCGGCACGTCAGGCACAGGGCATCCCGGTCCCCGTCGCCGGCGCCTGACGGCGAGAGACTGTCGGGATGGGCGGCTCCCACGACCACTCCCACGGCCACTCGCACGGCGACGGGCTGGACGACGCGTTCGACCCCGACCTGCGTCGACGCCTGACGCTCATCGTCGCCGTCGTGGCGCTGGCCACGCTGGTGGGGGTCGCACTCCTGTGGCCGGGCAAGGTCGAGCGCCGGGAGCTCGGTGCGCTCGGCGTGCCGAGGGCCTGGTACGACGCCACCGTCACCAAGGTCGCCGCGTTCCCGTGCCCCGGCGAGGAAGGCTCGAACGTCACCACGACGACGATCGAGGGGCTGGCGCCGGAGGACCAGCCGTTCGCCGGGACGGCCGGGCTGTGCGTGAACCTGTTCTTCCGGCTGTCGGACGGCCCCAACAAGGGCGAGGTCCGGTCGGTCGAGCTCTACGACGTCGGCGAACTGCCTGACTTCGCCAAGGGGCAGGGCATCGTCCTCAGCTATCTGCCCGACGCCGCGCCCGAGTTCCAGTACTCGCTCGCCGACCGTGAGCGGGACTGGCCCCTGGTGGTGCTGGCGCTCGCCTTCGCGGTGCTGGTGGTGGTGCAGGGCCGGCTCCGCGGGCTGGCTGCGCTCGCCGGGCTGGTCGCCAGCATCGGCGTGATCGTCGTGTTCGTGCTGCCGGCGCTGGTCCAAGGGTCGAACCCGGTCCTGGTCGCGGTCGTGGCCTCGTCGCTGATCGCGTTCCTGGCGCTGTACCTCGCGCACGGGATCCACCCGCTCACCACCGTCGCGCTGCTGGGCACGCTCGCCGCGCTCGTCGTGGTGGTCGTGCTCTCCTGGACGTTCACGGAGCTCACGACGCTGTCGGGGCTGGTGACCGAGGACGCGCAGTACATCCGCGCGTTCGGCGGCAACATCTCGTTCTCGGGGCTGGTGCTGGCCGGGATCATCCTGGGGGCGCTCGGCGCGATCGACGACATGACCGTCACCCAGGCCTCCGCCGTCGCCGAGTTGCGGGCCGCCAACCCCGACATCTCGTACGCCGACCTGTACCGGGGGGCGATCCGCATCGGCCGCGACCACGTGGCGTCGACGGTGAACACGCTGGCGCTGGCCTACGCCGGTGCGTCGCTGCCGCTGCTCCTGCTGTTTGTCGAGTCCAACCGGCCCCTTGGCGGCGTGCTGTCCTCGGAGGTCGTGGCCACCGAGGTGGTCCGGACGCTCGTCGGCTCGATCGGCCTGGTCGCCGCCGTGCCGATCACGACCCTCCTTGCGGCGCGCCTGGTGGTGGGCCGTCGCCGCGGCCTGCCCGACGCGAAGGCCGACGGGAAGGCCGACGGCAGCGCCGTCCCGACCGGGTTGGACGGGGCTGTCGACGAGCCTGCGACCTCGGGGGACGACGACCTCCGGCCCGCGTCCTCGCCGACGCAGGACGACTGGGACCGTTACGTCGAGTCCGCCGGGGACGGCGACGACCCGGACAACCCCTGACGCGACGAACTCGTCATCCCGGTCGACCGTGACGTCGACGGAGATGACGCGTTCGGGGGGGCATTGGGTCCGGTGATCTGGTGCTGCGCGAGAGTGGGGCCGTGACCGACGTGCAGCCGCTCTGGACCCCGCCGGCCGACCGGGCCGCCGCGTCCGGCATGGACTCGTTCCGCCGCCTGGCCGAACAGCACTCCGGCCTCGGGCTCGCCGACTCGGGGCAGCTGCACCGCTGGTCGGTGGACCAGCCCCAGGAGTTCTGGTCGCTGCTCGCCCGCACGATGCTCACGGGCGTCGACGTCACCGGCCCGGCGTTCGTGGAGGGGGCCGAGCTGGCCGACGTGGCCTGGTTCCCCCAGGTGCGGCTGAACGTCGCCGAACAGATCCTGCGGGGCGCTCCGTCGAGCACCGACGACGACCTCCTGCTGGTGGCGGTCGACGAGCGCGGCCGCCGCAGGGAGCTCACGCGGGGCGCGGCCCGCGCCGAGGTGGCGGCCGTCGCCGCGGCGCTCCGGGCCGAGGGTGTGCAGCCGGGCGACCGGGTGGCGGCATGGATGCCGAACGTCGCCGAGACGCTGCTCGTCATGCTGGGCGCCGCGTCGGTCGGCGCAGTGTTCTCGTCGACCTCGCCGGACTTCGGGGCCGACGGCGTGCTCGACCGGTTCGGCCAGATCGCCCCGACCGTGCTGGTGGCCGCCGACGGCTACTCCTACGGCGGCAAGGGCCACGACCGTCGCACCCCGTTGGCCGGCGTCGTCGGGCAGCTCGACGGTCTCCGCCGGGTAGTGGTGGTCCCGTTCCTCGAGACCGACCCGGACCTGTCCGGGGTCGCAGCGGCAACCCCGGCGGCGGTGTCGTCCTGGGACGACTGGCTGGCCCCGCACCGCGGCGCGGTCGAGCAGTTCGAACAGCTGCCGTTCGACCACCCCTGGTACGTGCTCTACAGCTCGGGCACGACCGGCGTGCCCAAGTGCATCGTCCACCGTGCCGGTGGCGTGCTGCTGCAGCACCTCAAGGAGCACCAGCTCCACCTGGACCTGCGGGCCGGTGACCGGGCGCTCTACTTCACGACCTGCGGCTGGATGATGTGGAACTGGCTGGTCTCTGCGCCCGCCTCGGGCGTGACCGCCTTGCTCTACGAGGGGAACCCGGCGTACCCGGGCGTCGACCGGCTCTGGCAGCTGGTGCGCGACGAGGAGCTGCAGTTCCTGGGCGTCGGCGCCAAGTACCTGGACTCGGTCCGGACCTCCGGCTACTCGCCGGCCGCCGACGGGCTCGGCCCGCTGCGCACGCTGGCGTCGACCGGGTCGCCGCTGTCGCCCGAGTCGTTCGAGTGGGTCATGTCCGACGTCGCCACCGGCTGCGGCCCCGACGGACTGCACCTGGCGTCGATCAGCGGCGGCACCGACCTGTGCGGCTGCTTCGTGGGCGGGGACCCGACCCGGGCCGTGTGGGCCGGCGAGCTGCAGGGTCCGGCCATCGGAATGGCCGTCGACGTCTGGACCGAGGAGGGCGCCCCGGCCCCCGTCGACGAGCGTGGCGAGCTGGTGTGCACGCAGGTGTTCCCCTCGATGCCCCTGTGCTTCTGGGGCGACGACCCCACCACCCCCTCCCACCGAAATCTGGCTCCTGGTGGCGACGGGCGGTCTAGTTCCGTCCCCGGTTCGGCTGGCAGCGAGGTCGACGG
>CAJANQ010000180.1 GCA_903941145.1 uncultured Actinomycetes bacterium | reverse complement strand
TTGCAGTGACGTGCCGGCACTGTGCGCACTGCAGAGCCGTGGGCACGGGCTGATCTGGTTCCGTTGGTTCCACCTCGCCGAGACACCACAGCGTCCGACCACCACGCTGGCTCAGCTGTGAGCCCGCCACGAGGTCCGATGCCCCGCTTCCACCTGATCGGACTGGTGGTGACCGACATGGCAGCGTCGCTCGCCTTCTACCGCCTGCTCGGGCTGGACGTACCGGCCGACGCCGACGCGCAGCCGCACGTGGAGGTGGCGTTGCCCGGTGGCCTGTGCCTGGCGTGGGACTCGGTCGACACCGTGCGCTCGTTCGACCCGGGCTGGACGCCGCCGAGTGGTGGGCACCACGTGGCGCTCGCGTTCGACTGCGGCGACCCTGCCGGCGTCGACGCGACCTTCGCCGAGCTGGTCGCTGCCGGCCACGAAGGGCACCTTGAGCCGTGGGACGCGTTCTGGGGTCAGCGCTACGCCGTCGTGCACGATCCCGACGGCAACGCTGTCGACCTGTTCGCAGCGCTCAGGCGTTGAACTCCAGGAGATGTCGCACGCCCGCAGCAGGGCAGCCGGGGAACAGTTCGGACTGTCGAATAGTTGACTGTTTCGGTAGGGTTTACCGAACCCCAGACAGGAACGACTGACATGGCGACCTTCCGAGACCTCCTCAACGAGGCGAAGCAGCAGATCGACGAGGTGGACACCGCCACCGCGGAGCAGCTCGTGGCCGACGGCGCACTCCTGCTCGACGTGCGCGAGGCCGACGAGTTCGAGCAGGGCGCAGTGCCCGGCTCGGTGTTCATCCCCCGTGGCCACCTCGAGGGCCAGGTCGAGGGCCGCCTGACCGACAAGGCCGCCAAGGTCGTGGTCATGTGCGCCGGCGGCGTGCGCTCCGCCTTCGCCGCCCGCACCCTCGGCGAGCTGGGCTACACCGACGTGGTCTCCATGGCCGGGGGCTTCAACAAGTGGAAGGACGAGGGCCGCGACTGGCGCCGTCCCGAGGTGCTCTCGCCCGAGCAGCGCAACCGCTACCACCGCCACCTGCTCCTGCCCGAGGTGGGGGAGGAGGGCCAGCAGAAGCTGCTCGGCGCCAAGGTCCTGCTGCTCGGCGCCGGCGGCCTGGGCTCGCCCGCCGCGCTCTACCTGGCTGCGGCCGGCGTGGGCACCATCGGCATCGTCGACATGGACGTGGTCGACGACTCCAACCTGCAGCGCCAGATCCTCCACAACGTGGACCGCGTCGGCGACCGCAAGGTCGACTCGGCCAAGAAGACGCTGACCCTGCTCAACCCCGACGTGAACGTCATCACGTTCGACGTCCGCCTGGACGCCTCGAACATGGAGGAGATCATCTCCGGGTTCGACGTGGTGGTCGACGGCGCCGACAACTTCCCGGTCCGCTACATGCTCAACGACGCCTCGGTGAAGCTGGGCATCCCGGTCGTGCACGGCTCGATCTTCCGGTTCGAGGGCCACATCACGGTGTTCGACCCCCGCAACGGCCCGACCTACCGCGACCTGCTCCCCGAGCCCCCGCCGCCGGAGCTGGCCCCGAGCTGCGCCGAGGCCGGCGTGTTGGGCGTGCTGCCCGGCATCGTGGGCTCGATCCAGGCGCTCGAGGCCATCAAGCTGCTCCTCGGTCTGGGCGACTCGCTCGTCGGCCGCTACCTCACGTTCGACGCGAACGAGATGAGCTTCCGCGAGTACAAGATCCGCCAGGACCCCTCCAACCAGATCACGTACGAGAACCGGGACCGGATCCAGGTCGTGGAGCTCGAGGGGCACTGCATGCCGGCGCCCCTGGCTGCGCCTGCCGGCTGACCGGTAGCGCCCGGTCGGGTCCGACCGGGCCCTGCGCGGGGCCGGTACGGTCCCACGCGTGACCGACCCGCTCCTCGTCCGCATCGACGTCACGTCGACGCTGCGCTCGGGCTGGCGCGCGGGCACCCAGCGGGTCGTGAGCCGGGTCGTCCGTGAGCTCATGGCCGACGACCGCCTGCGGGTCGAGCCGGTCGTGCTGGTCGAGCCGCTCAGGCTGCACCGGCACCTGACGCCCGCCGAGCTCGAGCAGCTGGTCTCCGAGGTCGTCGACCACGCCGTGGCCGGCCCGCCTCCGGAGCGCTCCCCGTCGCGCCAGCGGGTGGCCGGCACCATTGACGCGGTGGGGCTCCGGCCGGCCGCACGCCGCGTCCGCCGACGCATCGAGGCCAACAAGGTCGGTCAGGCCGAGCGGTCGCTCCTGGTGCGCGACTGGCCCGCCGGCTCGGTGGTGCTCGAGCTCGACGCCGTCTGGAACGTCGACCACTTCGACCGCAGCCGCTGGTACCGGATGCTGGCCGAGCACGGCGTCGTGCTGGTCGGCTGGGTCAACGACCTGTTCCCGCTCACCCGGCCCGAGTGGTTCACGCCGGACCTGGCCCGAGTCTTCACGCGGCACGCCGACCACCTGCTCGGCGCGGCGTCGCTGACGCTGGCGATCTCGCAGTTCACCGCGGACGAGGTCGACCGTCGGCGTCCTGACGCCCCGGCGACAGTGGTCGTCCCGCTCGGTGCCGAGCTGCCGGCGGTGGTGGCGTCCGCCGAACCGCCGCTGACGCCGGTCCCCGACGGGCCGTTCCTGCTCGTCGTGGGGACGGTCGAGCCCCGCAAGAACCTGGGGCTGGCGCTCGACGTGTTCGACCGCCTGTCGGCCACCCGCCCGGACCTGTCGCTGGTGGTCGTGGGGCGCGCCGGCTGGAGCGCGGACGACGTCGTGTCGCGGCTCGAGCGGCACCCGCTCGCAGGGTCGCGGCTGCAGTGGCTGCAGGGGGTCGGCGACGCCACCCTCGAGGCGCTGTACCGCTCGGCGACCGTCGCACTGGTGCCGTCGTGGGCCGAGGGCTACGGCCTCCCGCTGGTCGAGGCGATGGCGCGCCGGACGCCGGTCGTGGCGTCCACCGGTGGCGCGCTGCCAGAGGTCGCCGCCGGGTTCGTGCCGGTCGTGGACCCCGACGACGTCGACGGCTGGACCGGCGCGGTGGACGCGCTGCTGGACCCGCTGGCACGGGCCGCTGCGGTCGACCGGCTCGGCGGGTTCGTCCCGCCGACCTGGTCCGACTGCGCCGACGTGGTCGCCGACGCGCTCCTGTCGACCCGTTCCTGAGCGCCCGAATCCCTGCCCCGGGCGGGACGTCGGCCCGCAACGGGCTCGACGGGCGGTGATTTTCCTGTTTCGTCCGACGCCGTCGCCCGGTCCACTCCTAGGCTGATTCCATGGCTTCCCCCCAGCCACGCGTTCGCGTCCGTCGTCGTCGGCGTGCCGTCCGTCTGGCCGTCGTCGCCGGCGGCCTGGGCATGCTGCTCGCCACACTGCCCCTTCCCAGCTGGTCCTTTACGTCCGTCGCCGTCGGCGCCCACCGTGTGCTGCCGGCCGTCCAGGACGCTTCGGCCGCCGAGCTGCGCACCCTCGAGGTGCAGTCGGGCACCCCGGCCACCGGCGACCGTGTCGCCGCCGCCGACACCTCGGTCGACACGTTCAACAGCATTGGCCTGACGTTCGACCGGGCCCCTTCCGCGCCCGTGTTCCTCCGCACCCAGCGCCCGGACGGCGGGTGGGACCCGTGGCAGGTCCTGTCGGTCTCGGCCGACGAGGGCCCCGACGGCACCACCTCGGCCGGCACCGACGCCGTGTGGACGGGCGGCGCCGTCGGCTACGAGGTCAACCTGGGTCGGACCGACGCCAAGGTGGCCGACGTGGTCACCGTCTCCGAGGAGCTCCGACGCAGCGCGGCCGACACGACGTTGTTGGCCGGCGCCTCCACCGCGCGGCCGCTCACCGTGCACACGCGGGCCGAGTGGGGGGCCAGAGCCACCAACAGCTCGCCCAGCTACGCCTCGTCGCTCAAGCTCGCCGTCGTGCACCACTCCGCCAGCGGCAACACGTACACGTCGGCGCAGGTGCCGTCGGTGCTCCGGTCGATCCAGGCGTACCACATGGACGGCCGCGGCTGGTCGGACATGGCCTACAACTTCGTGGTCGACAAGTTCGGCACGATCTGGGAGGGCCGTGGCGGCGGTATCGACCGTCCGGTCGTCGGTGCGCACGCCATGGGCTTCAACACCTCGACGGTCGGCGTCATGGTCCTGGGCGACTACTCGCTGCCCGGCGTGCTGCCCGGCGCAGCGACGCAGGAGTCGGTGTCGAAGCTGGTCGGCTGGAAGTTCGCCATGCACGGGATCAGCCCGACCGGCCGCACCTCGTTCACATCGGGCGGGTCGTCCTCGATCGCGGCGGGCAGGGTCGTCGACCTGCCCCGCGTGGTGGGCCACAAGGACGTGGGTGCCACCGGCTGCCCGGGCAGCATCTACGGCTACCTGGGCGGGATGCGTACCCGGGCGCAGGAGTGGACGAACTGGATCCTCGCTACGTCGGGCCCTTCAGGTTCCGTGGAGTCGGTCACCATGCCGGCACCGGGCACGGTGCGCGTGGCGGGCTACGCGGTCGACCCTGGCCTGGGCGGGCCGGCCAAGGTCCGTCTGACAGTGGCGGGACGGACCGTCGAGGCCGTCACCTCGCTGAACCGGGCCGACGTGCAGGCCCTGCCGGGCTTTGCCGGCGCGCCGCTGGCGTCCGGGTTCTCGCTGACCGTCTCCGGGGTGCCACCGGGCTTCGCCGAGGCGTGCGCCACCATCGTGGACCAGGGCGCAGTGGTCGGTGACGAGCCGCTCGGCTGCACCAGTCTTCGGGTTGCGGACCCGGCGGGCCGGGCCCCGACCGGGGAGCTGTTCGCCACGACGGTCGCGCCGGGCACGGTCATGACGGCGTTCCGCGTCGCGGACGCCCAAGGGAAGGCCCCGTTCGTGGCCGACGTGCTGGTCGACGGCAAGGTGCGGGCGACCAAGAGCACCAACTCCGAGGGCGTCGGGATGGTGCGCCTGGACGGTGTGCCGGGTGGACGCCACCAGCTCTGCCTGCGGGCCCGCAACGTGGGTGCCGGTGCCGACACGGTCGCGGACTGCACCAACCCGGTGGTGCCCGGTGCTCCGCCGCGCGGCGTGGTCGAGCTGCTCGCCACCGAGCCGGGCCGGGTCAAGGTCAAGGGCTGGGCCGTCGACGACGAGTCGGTGGCACCCACCTTCGTCGCAGTGTTCGTCGGTTCGGCCGGCACCGCGGTCGCCGCCGACCGCCCGCGGCCGGACCAGCTGGTCTGGTTCCCCGGGCTCGGGCCGAACCACGGGTTCGAGGCCACCGTCCCCGCGGCGAAGGGCACCCACAACGTGTGCGTCGTGGCCCACAACCTTGGTCTCGGGACCGACACCTCGCTGACGTGCAAGCGCCTTGTCGTGAAGTGAGCCTCGGCCTCTAGGGTCGGGCCCATGAAAGGGCTCATCCTGTCGGGCGGTCGCGGTACCCGTCTGCGGCCGATCACGTACACGAGCGCCAAGCAGCTGGTCCCCGTCGCCAACAAGCCCATCCTCTTCTACGCGCTCGAGGACATGGTCGAGGCCGGGATCACCGACATCGGGATCATTGTGGGGGAGACCGCGGAGGAGGTGATGGCCGCCGTCGGCGACGGCTCCCGGTTCGGCGCCACGGTCACCTGGATCCACCAGCCCGACCCGTTGGGGTTGGCCCACTGCGTCCTGGTGGCACGGGAGTTCCTCGGCCAGGACGACTTCGTCATGTACCTGGGCGACAACATGCTGGAGCAGGGGCTGCAGCCCCTGCTCGACTCGTTCGCCGCGGCCCGGTCCTCGGCCGACGGTCCGTCGGCGTCCATCCTGCTGAGCGAGGTGCCCGACCCCCACCGGTTCGGTGTGGCCCGCCTGGACGACGCCGGCCGGGTGGTCGAGCTGGTCGAGAAGCCGGCCGACCCGCCGTCCAACCTGGCGCTCGTCGGTGTCTACCTGTTCACGCCCGCGGTCCACGAGGCGGTGGCGGCGATCGTGCCGTCCGAGCGTGGCGAGCTGGAGATCACCGACGCCATCGGCTGGCTCATCGACGCCGGGCACACGGTCCACCACGAGCTGTTGACGGGCTGGTGGCTCGACACGGGGAAGAAGGACCCGCTCCTCGAGTCCAACCGCCGCGTGTTGGAGACGCTGGAGCACCGGGTCGAGGGATCGGTCGACGCGCTCACCGTGGTCGACGGCCCGGTCGTGGTCGAGCCCGGTGCCACCGTCGTGGACTGCCACCTGGTCGGGCCGGTGGTCATCGGCGCCGGTGCCCGCCTGGCGGCGGCCCGGGTCGGTCCCGACGTGGCGGTCGGCGCCGGCTGCGAGATCGTGCGGAGCGGTGTCGAGCACTCGGTGCTGCTCGACGGGGCCCGGATCTCCGACGTGCCCCGCATGGTCGACTCGCTGGTCGGTCGTGGCACTGCGGTCGAGGGCGCGCCGGGCGGTGCCCCGGTGGCGTCCGGGCGCGGCGTCCGGCTGATGGTCGGCGACGACTGCGTGATCGAGCTCTGAGCGGCCCGTCGTCCTCCGGCGGGCCGCACACCGACTAGGAAGTCTCCTCATGGGCATGGCAACGGTGACAGCGGCGACCGAGATCGAGGGCGTGTTCGTGGTCGAGCCGAAGGTCTTCTCCGACGAGCGGGGGCTCTTCGTCGAGTCCTACCGGCGGGAGTGGGTGCCGGGAGGCCGGGAGATGGTCCAGGCCAACCGCGGCGACCGCGCCGCCGGTTGCGTGGTCGGCCTGCACTTCCACCTGCACCAGGCCGACTACTGGTACGTGCCGTCCGGCCACGCCCGCGTGGTGCTGCACGACCTGCGCCACGGCAGCCCGACCGACGGCGCCACCATGGCCCTCGACCTGGGCGACGTCGACGGCGGGCCCAACAACCACCTGGCGCTGTACATCCCGCCCGGCGTGGCCCACGGGTTCGCAGCGCTGACCGACCTCACGATCACGTACCTGGTCGACAACTACTACGACCCGGCCGACGAGCTGGGACTGTGGTGGGACGACCCGGCGGTGGGGGCCGACTGGGGAGTGGTGGACCCGATGCTGTCGGCCCGGGACCAGGCCAACCCCCGTCGGGACCAGATCCCCGCGGAGCAGCTGCCGTCCGCGGGCCAGCGCTGACATGCGGCTCCTCGTCACCGGCGGGGCCGGGTTCATCGGGTCCAACTACGTGCGGCACGTGCTGCGCACGACCGACGACGAGGTGCGGGTGCTCGACGCACTCACCTACGCCGGGAACCTGGCGAACCTGGCCGAGGTCGCCGACGACCCCCGCTACTCGTTCGTGCAGGGCGACGTCGCCGACCGCGAGGCCGTCCTCGCCGCCATGACCGGCTGCGACGCCGTCGTGCACCTGGCGGCCGAGACGCACGTCGACCGGTCGCTCTACGACCCTGACGCGTTCGTCCGGACCAACTGCCAGGGGACCAACGTCCTGTGCGACGTCGCCCGGCAGCTGGGCGTCCAGCGGTTCCTCCACGTCTCGACCGACGAGGTCTACGGCTCCCGGGCGACGGGGTCCTTCACCGAGGACGACCCGCTGGGGCCGACCTCGCCGTACTCGGCGTCCAAGGCGGCCTCGGACCTGCTGGCGCTGTCGTACGTCGCGTCGCACGACGTGCCGGTCGTCGTGACCCGCTCGTCCAACCAGTACGGGCCGTTCCAGTTCCCCGAGAAGGTCGTGCCGCTGTTCGTCACGAACCTCCTCCGTGGCCTGACCGTGCCGCTCTACGGCGACGGCCGCAACGTGCGGGACTGGCTGTTCGTCGAGGACAACTGCGCGGCGCTCGACCTGGTGCTGCGTCGTGGCGAGGTCGGGACCGTCTACAACGTGGGCGGCGGCAACGAGCTCACGAACCTGGACCTCACGGACCGTCTGCTGGCGCTCACCGGCGCGGACGCGTCGTCGGTCGAGCACGTCGCGGACCGGCCCGGCCACGACCTCCGCTACTCGGTGACGTCGGACCGGGTCCGTGCGTTGGGCTGGTCGCCGTCGACCGGCCTGGACGAGGGGCTCGAGCGCACGGTGGCCTTCTACCGGGACCGCCCCGACTGGTGGGAGCCCCTGCTGGAACGGGTCCGCAACCGATGAAGCTGCTGGTGACCGGCGCCGACGGCCAGCTCGGGACGGAGCTGGTCCTCGCCGGGGCAGCGTCGGGCCACGAGGTCGTCGGCACCGACGTGCAGTCGGGCGGGGCCGACCTGACCGACGCCGACGAGGTCCGTGCCCTGCTGGCGGACGTGCGCCCGGACGCGGTCGTCCACGCCGCAGCCTTCACCGCGGTCGACCGCTGCGAGACCGAGCAGGAGCTGGCATTCGCGGTCAACGCCACCGCCACCGGGCACGTGGCGCGTGCGGCGGAGTCGGTCGGGGCGCACGTGGTCTACGTGTCCACCGACTACGTGTTCGACGGGACCAAGGCCGGTCCCTACGACGAGGACGACGAGCCCTGTCCGCTGTCCGTCTACGGCCGTTCCAAGCTGGAGGGGGAGCGGGCGCTCGGGCCCGACGCGACGGTGGCGCGCACCTCGTGGGTGTGCGGCGAGCACGGACCCAACATGGTCTGGACCGTCCTGCGGCTCCTGGCCGAGCAGCCGGTGCTGCGGTTCGTCGACGACCAGGTGGGGCACCCCACGTTCACCGCCGACCTGGCCCCGATGCTGCTCCGGCTCGCCCAGGACCGGCCGGGCGGCGTCGTGCACACCACCAACCAGGGTGCGGTGTCCTGGTACGAGTTCGTCGGCGCGGTGCTCGTCGCCGCGGGGGAGGACAGATCG
>CAJANQ010000179.1 GCA_903941145.1 uncultured Actinomycetes bacterium | reverse complement strand
GGAGTCGGACCCACATAGCCGGTTTTTCAGACCGGTGCATTGACCACCTTTGCTACCGCCCCACGAAAAAAGTTCTGTGTGCAAAAAATCCTGGAGGCCTGGGTGGGAATTGAACCCACGCATAAGGGTTTTGCAGACCCTCGCCTTACCACTTGGCTACTGCGCCGTAATTATAACAACTGTTTGACCTGCTCTTCGGTGATGAACTCTAGTGTATCACCTTCCTGGATTTCTCCATCAAATGACGATGTGTCGATGCGCATGCCGCACTCCACGCCCTGGCCGCCGAGGACGCCGGCCTGCAGCGCGTCGCCTCCGGCGGCGAGATCCTGGTCGTTGCTGCGTCCGCCGGCGAACGCGTCGGTCTGGCCCTCGTCGGTCTGGAGCGCGGCGCACGGGTGCTGGTCGACCCTCCCCTCTCCGTGGCCGAGCTGGACCAGCTCGTCGAGGCCGACGGCGGCCGGCAGCTCCTGTGGCTCGCCGACCACCGCCGATTCGCCCCGGCCTGGCTCACCGCCGCGCGCCTGACGCCGTCGGGGTCGGACCACGTGTCGGTGCTCGTGTCCCGCCCGGCCGGCGACGGCGAGGGCGAGGACCCGGTCATGGTGCTGGGGCCGTCCGCACTCGCAGCGGCCGAGGCGCTCGCCGGACCGGCCCGGTCGGTCTCGGTGCAGCGCGACGGGACCTCGGCCACGGTCGCCGTCGACATGGAGGGCGGAGCCACGGCCACGCTGCGGCTCGAGCTCGGCGCCGAGGTCGCCGTGTGGCACGCCCAGGCCGCCGGCCCGGAGCACGTCGTCGCCGTCGAGCTGGTCCCCGAACCGCTCGTCGAGCGCAACGGCGAGCCGGTCCCCGTGCCGCGGCGGCACCAGACGCGCGACGACCGCCTGGAACACCTGGGCTACATCGACCAGGTGCTGGCGGTCGCAGCGGGTGCAGGCGCCGAGGTCCGCGAGGACCTGCGACGGCTGCGGATCTTGTCGGCCTGACTCAGAAGTCCTGGTCGAACTCGACCTCGCCCTCGACGCCCACCGAGTACGACGACACGGTGCGCTCGAAGAAGTTGGTGAGCTCCTGGACGTCCTGCAGCTCCATGAAGCCGAACGGGTTCCGCGAGCCGTACTTCTTGGGCATGCGGAGGAGGGTCAGCCGCTGGTCGGCGACGAACTGCAGGTACTCGCGGGTGTCGCGGAGCGACAGCCCGGCGATGCCCTCGGACAGCAGGTCCTCGGCGAACCGGTACTCGACCTCGACGGCCTCGGCGACCATCTCGGTCACCCGGGCGGTCAGCTTGTCGTCGAACAGGTCGGGCTCTTCCTGACGCACCTTCTCGATCACGGCGAAGGCAAAGTTCATGTGGCCGCTCTCGTCGCGGAACACCCAGTTGGTGCCGGCGGCAAGGCCGTTGAGCAGGCCCTTCGAGCGCAGGAAGTACACGTAGGCGAACGCTGCGAAGAAGAACAGGCCCTCGATGCAGGCGGCGAAGCAGATCAGGTTGAGCAGGAACTGCTGACGCTCCTCGCGGGTGTTCAGCTCGTCGAGGGAGTTGATCGAGTCGATCCACTTGAAGCAGAAGTCGGCCTTCTGGCGGATCGACGGGATGTTCTCGATGGCTGCGAAGGCCTGCTCGCGCTCGTCGACGTCGGGGATGTAGTTGTCGAGGAGGGTCAGGTAGAACTGGACGTGCAGCGCCTCTTCGTAGAGCTGGCGCGACAGGTACATCCGGCCCTCGGGCGTGTTGATGTGCTTGTAGAGGTTGAGCACCAGGTTGTTCGACACGATCGAGTCGCCGGTGGCGAAGAACGCCACAAGACGGTTGATCAGGTGCCGCTCGGCCGGGTCGAGCTTGCGCTGCAGGTCGACGAGGTCGTCGGAGAAGTCGATCTCCTCGACGGTCCAGGTGTTCTTAATGGCGTCGCGGTACATGTCGTAGAACTCGGGGTACCGCATCGGCCGGAGCGTCAGGTTGAAGCCCGGGTCGAGCAGGTTGCCCCTGCTCGTTTCAGAGATGCTGCGGGACTCGGGGACGACGGTCGGCTCTGCGGCCGGCCCTGACAGGTCGACGAAGGCGTTCTCGGTAAGTGCCATGGGAGTGTTCTTTCTTCGGTTCGGTTCAGGTGTGCAGGCAGAAGGACTGGCGACCAGGACGCCGGGGCGTCACTGGCACGCCTCGCAGGACTCCGGGTTCTCGAGCGAGCAGGCGACTGCCTCCTCGTCCGAGTACTCCTTCTTTCCGGACTTCTCGGGGTTGATGGGGGCGACCGACTCGCCACCGTCGCCGCCGTCGGGGGCGGTGGAACCAGTGGTGGTCTTGTTGATCCGGGTGGCCGGACGGGAACGCAGGTAGTAGGTGGTCTTGATGCCCGACTTCCATGCGTGGAGGTACATCGAGGAGAGCTTCCCGATGGTGGGCGACTCCATGAACAGGTTCAGCGACTGCGACTGGTCGATGTAGGCACCGCGGGCGGCGGCCATGTCGATCAGCGAGCGCATGGGGAGCTCCCACGCCGTGCGGTAGATGTCGCGGATCTCCTGGGGGATCTCGCCGATGTCCTGGATCGAGCCCTCGGCACGCTTGATGGCGTTGACCACCGGCTCGGTCCACAGGCCTCGGGCCTGCAGCTCGCGCACCAGGTAGGCGTTGATCTGCAGGAACTCGCCCGAGAGGGTCTCGCGCTTGAACAGGTTGGACACCTGCGGCTCGATGCACTCGTAGCAGCCGGCGATCGAGGCGATCGTGGCCGTCGGGGCGATGGCGATCATGAGCGAGTTGCGCAGGCCGTGGGTGGACACCCGGTCACGCAGCGTCTGCCAGCGGGCCGGGTCCGACGGGGTGACGCCCCACAGGTCGAACTGCAGGTCGCCCTGCGACGCACGAGTCTCGTCGTAGCCCTGGTGGGGGCCGCTGACCTCGGCGAGCTCCGTCGACGCCCAGAGGGCGTTGAAGTAGATCTCCTCGGAGATGCGGGTGGAGAGGTCGCGGGCCTCGGCGCTGTCGAACGGCAGCCGCAGCTTGAAGAACACGTCCTGCAGTCCCATGATCCCGAGACCCACCGGACGCCACTTGGAGTTCGACTCGCCGGCCGCGTCGGTCGGGTAGTAGTTGATGTCGACGACACGGTCGAGGAACGGCACCGCCAGGCGGACGACCTCGGCGAGGCGGTCGAAGTTGAAGCGCAGGGCGCCCGACTCGTCGGCCATCACCATGGCGCCCAGGTTCACGGAGCCCAGGTTGCAGACCGCGGTCTCGGCCTGGTTGGTGACCTCGAGGATCTCGGTGCACAGGTTGGACAGGTGCACCACGTTGGGCGAGCCGTCGGCCTTGTTCTTGCCGGTCTGGTTGCACTTCAGGTTGGACGGGTCCTTGAAGGTCATCCAGCCGTTGCCGGTCTCGGCCAGGGTCCGCATCATGCGGGAGTAGAGATGGCGGGCCGGGACCTGGCGCTCGTAGAGCCCCTCGGCCTCGGCGGCCAGGTAGGCCTGCCGGAAGTCCTCGCCGTACAGGTCGACGAGGTGGGGGACCTTCTTGGGGTCGAACAGCGACCACTGCCAGTCCTGCTCCACCCGCTCCATGAACAGGTCGGGGACCCAGTTGGCCAGGTTGAGGTTGTGGGTACGCCGGGCGGTGTCGCCGGTGTTGTCCTTGAGCTCGAGGAACTCCTCGATGTCGGCGTGCCAGGTCTCGATGTAGACGCAGGCCGCACCCTTACGGCGACCACCCTGGTTGACCGCGGCGACCGAGGAGTCGAGGGTCTTGAGCCACGGGACGATGCCGTTGGACAGGCCGTTCGTGCCACGGATCAGCGAGCCGCGCGAACGGATGCGGCTGTACGACAGTCCGATGCCGCCTGCGTGCTTCGAGAGACGGGCGACGTCGCGGTAGCGGTCGTAGATCGCGTCGAGGTGGTCCTCCGGCGAGTCGAGCAGGTAGCAGCTCGACATCTGCGGGTGGGTCGTGCCCGAGTTGAACAGCGTCGGCGACGACGGCAGGTAGTCGAGCGACGAGATGAGCCGGTAGAACTCGATGGCCTCGTCCGGCGAGCCCGAGAGGCCGCAGGCGACGCGCATGAGGAAGTACTGCGGGGTCTCGATGACGTGGCGGGTCTCGGGGTGACGCAGCAGGTAGCGGTCGTAGACGGTGCGCAGGCCGAAGAACTCGTAGAGCCAGTTGCGCTCCGGGAGGATCGCGTCGTTGAGCTTGCGGGCGTGGGTGGTGACCATGCGGGCGGTCTCGTCACCGATGATCCCCTGGGCGTGGCCGAGGGCGACCGACTGCGAGAAGGAGTAGACGTCGGAGTTCTGCACCTCCTTGTCGATGACCGTGGCCAGCAGGCGTGCGGCGAGCCGCGAGTAGTTGGGCTCCTCGGCGATGTGCGCCGCTGCGGTGCGGATGGAGAGGTTGTCGAGCTCCTCGGTGGTGGCACCGTCGACCAGGCCGGAGATGGTCCGGGTGGCGACACGCATGGCGTCGACGTTCTCGAGGCCGGCGGCGCAACGGGCCACGGCCTTCACGATCTTGTTCAGGTCGACGGGCTCGAGCGAGCCGTCACGCTTGCGCACCCGCATCTGGATGCTGCCGTCGTCGGCAAACGCCCCGGGCTCCTGATGTGCGGTGTCCTGCTGCTCGCCGGTCTGGATGTCCTCGGAAAGTGCCACTTCGTCCCCTTCGTCCTTCAGTTCTGATCAGTCGTGTTCCTCACGACCCGAGTGCCCCGACCGGCGCTGGTCGGTCCGCTCCCCCCGACACCCGGTTCCCCTTCCTTACGAAGACCTTGCGAGGAAGTGTCTTCTCAGGTTGGAGCCCTAGATGTTGTGGCGACCCTCGGGCCCTACCCCAACATGTGGTGGGGCAGGGGTGTAATTACAGTCGTGGAACTACCCCCTTGTCAACGATTTCCGATTTCCCTTGCAGTGGCGCGGATTTCACGCTCCGCGAGATGACGCGAAGGGGTTCGCGACCCAGCGTGGTCGCGCGGGATCGGGCCATCCGGCGCCCCGAAGTACGGTGCAGCGGTGCCTGACTCTGCGGACCCGTCCCAGCCCCCGGCCCAGGCGGCGGTCCCGGCCCCCGCACCCGGCTCGCCGGGCGCCCCGCTCTGGGACCCAGCGGCAACCGCTGCGGCCACCGTCGTCGTGGTCCGCGACGGCGACGCCGGCCCAGAGGTCCTCATGCTCAAGCGCTCGAAGGACCTGAAGTTCGCGGGCGGCATGTGGGTGTTCCCCGGCGGCCGGATCGACGCCGAGGACTTCGCCGCTGCCGGGTTCGACCCCGAGACCCAGCGCGACCTGCCCGAGGCACGCGAGGGTGCGGCGCGGCAGGCCGCCGTGCGCGAGGCTGCAGAAGAGGCCGACCTGG
>CAJANQ010000178.1 GCA_903941145.1 uncultured Actinomycetes bacterium | reverse complement strand
GGGGGAGCGGGTGCCGTCGTCCCAGTCGCGGGCCTCGCCCCGGCGCTCCCCGAAGTCGGACCAGACCGCCTCGGTCACCAGGTAGGCGTCGCAACGGGCACCGACGCCGTCGAGCACGTCGGTCACCGCCGCGTGGCGGTCGTGGGCGGGCAGCCAGACGCCGAGCACGGCCCGGAGCGGCAGCTCGCCGCCGGGGCAGGGCATCGGGCCGCCGATCGACACGGTGTCGTCGGCGAGGTGGGCCGAGATACCGGTGCCGCCGGCCGCAGCAATGGCCGGGACGACCTCGCCGAGCACCTGCTCGCGCAGGTCGGCGCCGTCCCGGGAGGCCCGCTCGCGGACCAGGTAGACGACCTTCTCCATGTGCCTGCCTCAGTTCCCGTCGGTGACGCCGAGCGACCGTCGCACGGCGATCCACGCACCCACCACGTCGGCGAAGGGAGCGGGGTTGTAGATGTCCTCCTCGTACGACCACAGGCCCTCGCCCGCGTAGTGGAGGATCGTGATGTTGTACTCCTGGTGGACCGAGCCGTCGCCCGGGTCCTCGAGCCGGTTCCACACCTTGCAGATGACCCAGCCGCGGTCCTCGTCGACGGTGTACCAGTCGATCGGGAACGACGTGAACGCCGAGTTCGGCCACACGGACATGGTCGACGAGATCCAGTCCAGGATCGCCTGCCGGCCCTCGAAGTACCCGTAGAGGTGCTCCTTGTAGGTGGCGTCCGGGGTGAACGTGTTGGCCCACCGCTCCCAGTTGCCGGTGGCCCCGCCCTCGGCGGCCGCCTCCTGGTACTCGATGAACGCCTGCTCGATCTCGTCGCGTGACCACGTGCCCATGTCCACATCCTGCCACCCCGGGTGCGCCGCTCCGACTTCTCAGATCCCCTCCCTCTGCCCCCGAACTCGTGACGGTTTGGTCCATATAGGGACCAAACCGTCACGAGTTCGGGGAGTGGGACGGCGTGGGCTCGTCGCCGAGCATCGGGGAGGGGAGACTGTCGGGGTGGACGAGCTCTTCGGGTTCGAGCACGTCGGGCTGACCGACGGCGGGACGGCGGTGCTCGTCGACGTCGGCGTGGCCGTCCAGGCTGACGGCATCACGGTGGTGAGCGGACCGTCGGGGTCGGGAAAATCCACGTTCCTACGGATGTGCAACCGGCTGGTGGTGCCGACCACGGGACGCGTTCTCCTGCGGGGCCGCCCGCTCGACGAGCTCGACCCCGTCGCCCTGCGCCGTCAGGTCGGGATGGTGTTCCAGCGCCCGACCGTGTTCGACGGGACCTGCCTCGACAACCTGCGCGCCGCATGCGCCCGGAACGAGCCGCTCTCGCCGGCGGCCGCCGAGGCCGCGCTGGGGCGCGTGGGTCTGGACCCCGAGCTGCTCGGGCGTGATGCCAAGGTGCTGTCGGGCGGGGAGGCGCAGCGGCTCTGCCTCGCCCGCACGCTCACCACGGGCTGCGAGGTGCTGCTGGCCGACGAACCGACCTCGGCGCTCGACCACGAGGCCACGGCCGTGCTCGAGGAGCTGGCCCGCGAGCTGGCCGACGGCGGGATGCCGGTGCTGTGGGTGACCCACGACCGGGCGCAGGCCGACCGGCTGGCCGACCACCGCCTGACGGTCGAGGAGGGCCGGGTGCGTGGCTGAGCCGCTGGTCGCCCCGGACCTGCTCCTGGCCGCCGTGCGGACGGCCAACCCGTCGTGGCTGTCGCTGGTCGCTGCGCTCAGCCTGGTGGGCGTCGCGGTCGTGCTCTCGGTGGTCCAACGGCTGGGACTGCACCAGGACCTCACGGTCGCGGCGCTGCGGGCGGGTGCCCAGCTGGCCCTGATCGGCGTGGCGCTCCAACTGGTGCTGCAGCCCGGCCGCTCGCTGTGGCCGTGCTGGTTGTGGGTCGCGGTCATGGTCGTGTTCGCGGCGTGGACCAACCAGCGTCGTGCTCCCGAGGTACCGGGCGCGTTCGGGCTGGCGGTGTTCGCCTACGTGGCCGCGCTGACGGTCACGCTCGGCGTGCTGTTCGGCTTCCGGATCTTCCCGCTCGAGGCCCGCACGCTCATCCCGCTGTCGGGGATGGTCGTCGGCAACTCGCTGGCGTCGACCGTGCTGGTGGGCCGCCGGATCGTCGCCGACCTCCGGGACCGCAGCGACGAGGTCGAGGCCCGGCTCGCGCTCGGCATGACGTCGGCCGAGGCGGCGCACCCGTTCGTGCGCGGTGCCATCCGGACCGCGCTCGTCCCGCAGATCGAGACCACCAAGGCGGTGGGCATCGTGTTCCTGCCGGGCGCGATGGTCGGTCTGATCCTGGCCGGGGCCGACCCGCTCACCGCCGTGAAGGTCCAAGTGGCGGTGATGTACCTCGTCCTGGGCGCCGTCTCGACGACCACGGCAGTGATGGGACTGGGCCTGACCCGCCGCCTTTTCACGCCGGACCACCGGCTGGTGCGGCTGCCGGCCCCCGAGGACCCGACCTCGACCCGCTGACCCCCCCGTGCCTGCCGAACTCGTCATCTCCATCCACGTCGTCGTCGACCGAGATGACGAGTTCGCTGGTTGTCGTGACGTGTGACCGCCATATCGCGGCCTGGCGTCACGAAAACGGGGGAGGGGCAGGGGCGGGAACAGGGGGAGTGGTGGGGCGGGAACAGGGGGAGTGCGAAACTGGCGGGGTGACTGACGCGTACCCGGGACTTCCCGCTCCGCCGCCCGAGGGGTCGTCGCCCCTCCCGGCCGGCACGTTCGACGGCCAGACCGTTCTGGTGACCGGTTCCGGCACCGGGCTCGGCAAGGCCATCGCCACTGAGTTCGCCCGGCTGGGGGCGAGCGTGGTGGTCGCCAGCCGCAGTGAGGACCACCGCGCCGCCGGCGTCGCCGCGTGCGAGGCAGCTGGCGGTCGAGCAGTGGGCGTGCCGCTCGACGTGCGGGACCCCGAGTCGGTCGTAGCCGCGTTCGACGCCGCCACCGAGGCGTTCGGTCCGGTCGACATGTGCGTGAACAACGCGGCTGGCAACTTCCCCGTCCCCGCCGAAGACCTGTCGCCCGGTGGCTGGCGCGCGGTGACCAGCATCGTCGCCGACGGCACCTTCTACATGAGCCGCGAGTTCGCCCGCCGGGCGCTCACCGACGGCCGGCCCGGGTCCATCCTCAACGTCGGCGCGTCGTACGCGTGGACCGGGGGGCCCGGCTTTGCCCACTCGTCCGCCGCCAAGGCCGCGGTCAAGAACCTGACCGAGACGCTGGCCGTGGAGTGGGGGCCGTCGGGGATCCGGGTCAACGGCCTGGTCCCCGGGCTGGTCCCGCACGCGGACGAGGCCGAGCACATCGTCGGCGCCGACGGTGTGCCGGACCGTGGCTCGATCGAGGACCGCCGCAACCCCGGCTACCGGCTGGGCCTGCCCCGCGAGCTGGGATGGGCCGCCGTGTTCCTCTGCTCGCCATGGGCCTCGTTCGTGAACGGCCACACGTTCGTCGTCGACGGCGCCAACTGGCAGCGCCGGGCGATGCTGCAGCCCGAGTTCACCCCGATCCGTGCCCAGCTGGGCCGTGACCCGTTCGGTGCGCCGGACGCAGAAGAAGGAGCCTCCTGATGCCGACCGACGAGCGCTACATCGACGTCGAGATCAGCGACCACGTCGCGACGCTGACCTTGAACCGGCCCGACAAGCTCAATGCGTGGTCGTGGGAGTCGGCCCGGCAGCTGGCGGGCATCGCGGACGAGCTCCGGTTCAACGACGACGTCCGGGTCGTGGTGCTGCAGGCCAACGGCCGGGCCTTCTGCGCCGGTGTCGACCTGGGCATGCCCGAGGACCGCATCACCGGCCGCTCGCCCGCCGAGAAGGTCCGCAACTACTACGAGAAGTTCCGCTGGGTCCACGAGCGGTTCCACGTGTTCTCCAACCTGCCGCAGCCGATCGTGGTCGCCGTCCACGGCTACTGCCTGGGCGCCGGCCTGGAGATCGCCATGATGGGCGACATCCGGCTGGCCGCGGACGACGCCAAGTTCGCGCTCCCCGAGACCAGCATCGGCGTGGGCCTGGACGCCGGCGCCGACCTGCGGCTCGTGACCGAGATCGGGGCGGGCTGGACCAAGCTGCTCGCCATGACCGGCCGCCGCATCGACGCCGAGACCGCGCTGCGCATCGGCATCGTCCAGGAGGTCCACCCGGCCGACGAGCTGCGGGCCAAGGCCCGGGAGATGGCCCTCGAGATCGCCGGCAACGCCCCGCTGGGCGTGCAGATCGTCAAGCGCACCGTGAACTTCCGGGCCGAGCAGGGGCTCTCCGAGGCGCTGCGGTTCGAGGCGGCGTCGTGCGCCGTGGCCTTTGTGTCCGAGGACATGCCCGAGGGCTACAAGGCCAAGGCCGAGAAGCGCCCCGCCGACTTCAAGGGCTACTGACCGGACGGCGACCGCAACCGGGTCAGGTCGTGTAGTCGGCGTTGATCCGGACGTACCCGTCGGACAGGTCGCACCCGTAGACGGTCCACGACGAGTCGGCCACGGCCAGCTCGACGCCGATCTCGACCTCGCCGCCCTGCAGGTAGGTCTCGAGGGCAGCCAGGCCGGCCTCGTCGGGCTGGGCCGGGTAGGTCTCGGAACCGCCGAAGCGGATGACCACCGAGTCCTGGTCGATGTCGGTGTCGTCCGCGCACTTGCCGACCGCCATGGCCACGCGGCCCCAGTTGGGGTCGGCGCCGTGCACGGCGGTCTTCACGAGCGGCGAGTTCAGGACGGACTTGGCCACGCGTCGAGCCTGCTCGTCGTCGCGGGCGCCGGTCACGGTGACGGTCAGCAGCTTGGTGGCCCCTTCGCCGTCGCGGGCGAGCTGCCGGGTGAGCGCCAGGCACACGTCGGCGAGCGCGGCCTCGAACTCGGCGACGTCGACCGCGCCGGCGAGCCCGTTGGCCAGGACCGCGGCGGTGTCCGAGGTCGAGGTGTCGGAGTCGACCGAGAGCGAGTTGAACGTGCGGGCCACGACCCGGCGGAAGACGGCGTCGAGCACGTCGGCCGGGACCTCGGCGTCGGTCGTGATGAACGACAGCATCGTCGCCATGTCGGGCTCGATCATGCCGACGCCCTTGGCGACGCCCACCACCCGGGCCGTGCCGTTGGCCGACGGCAGCTCGGCCGTCGCGACCTTGGGGTGGGTGTCGGTCGTCATGATGGCGGTCGCCACGTCGAACGCGTCGGTGCGGTCCAGGGCCAGCGCACCGTCGAAGTACGAGCGCACCCGGTCCATGGGGTACGGCCGGCCGATCACCCCGGTCGACGCCACCAGCACGTCGGTGGCCGCGCAACCGAGCAGCGCAGCGGTGCGGTCGGCCAGCTCGGCGGCGTCCGCATGGCCCTGCGGCCCGTTGGCCACGTTGGCGTTCTTGGAGACGACGACCACGGCCCGGAGGGCACCGTCGGCGGCGTGGGTGCGGGAGAGCTCGACGCTGGGACCGGCGAACCGGCTGCGGGTGAACACGGCCGACGCGGTGCACGGCACGGCGGAGGACAGCACGCACACGTCGTCGGTGGCGTCCTTGATCCCGATGTTGCCGACGTGGGCGGCAAAGCCCTGGGGGAGCGGGGCGGGCTGCGGCGCAGACATGGTCGAAGTCTGGCAGACCGACCCTTCCGGCCGGGGGTGCCGCGCCACTAGCGTCGCCGCCATGACCGACGCGCCCTATCCCTCCGCCCTCGACGCCGCCGCCGCCGTCCGCCGCAAGGAGGTCAGCCCGTCCGAGCTGATGGACCACTACCTGGCCCAGGTCGACCGGGTGAACCCGTCGCTCAACGCGTTCGCCTTCCGCGACGACGACACGGCCCGGGCCCACGCGGCCGCCGCCACCGAGGCCGTCGCCAGCACGCCGGCCGAGGACCTGCCGCCGTTCCACGGCGTGCCGATGCCCATCAAGGACCTCGACGACGTCGAGGGGTGGCCGACCACGTTCGGCTCCCGCGGCACGCCCACCGGCCCCGCAGCGGCCGACGTGCCCGAGGTCGCCCGTCTGCGCGCAGCGGGGTTCGTGTTCATGGGCAAGTCGACGACCCCCGAGTTCGGCACGGTGTCGATGACCGAGTCCGAGCGCCTCGGCATCACCCGCAACCCGTGGAACACCGACCACACCCCCGGCGGCTCGTCGGGCGGCGCCGGTGCCGCGGTGGCGTCCGGCATGGCGCCCATCGCCCACGCGTCGGACGGTGGCGGGTCCATCCGCATCCCGGCCTCGTGCAACGGCCTGGTGGGCCTCAAGGCCAGCCGGAACCGCATCACCGGCCTGGTCGAGTCGGTGTTCGGTGCCTCGACCAACGGTGTCGTGTGCTGGACCGTCGCGGACGCCGCCGCGGCGCTCGACGTCATGGGCGTCTACGACACCGGCTCGTGGAACCTGGCCCCGCCGCACTCGCGGCCGTACGCGGACGAGGTCGGGGCCGACCCCGGGAAGCTCCGCATCCTGGTCACGTCGGAGAACGCGCTCGGCGTGCCGGTGGACCCGGCGGTCCAGGACGCAATGGACGCCACGGCGTCGCTGCTCGAGTCCCTCGGCCACGAGGTCCTGACCGACGGCCTCGTGTACCCCGACGCCGGCAAGTTCCTCGAGGGGTTCCTCTCGGCGTGGACCACGCTGTCGGCCGGCATCCCGGTGGTCGACGAGTCGCTGCTCGAGCCCCACAACCAGGCCAACCGTGCCCAGGCCCGTGCGCTCGGCGCCATGACGATGGTCGAGTCGGTGCAGTCGCTCCAGCTGCTGTCGCGCTACTTCGTCGAGCAGTTCGGCCGCGACTTCGACGTGCTGGTGACGCCGACGATGGCGGTCGAGCCGCCCAAGGTCGGGACCATCTGGGAGGGCATGGACGCCGACCCGGGTGCACCGCTCTTCAACTGCACGCCGATGGCGGCCTACACCGCCATGTTCAACGTGACCGGGCAGCCCGCCATCTCGCTGCCGCTGCACCAGTCCGGCTCGGGCCTGCCCGTGGGCGTGCAGTTCGCCGCCGGCGCCTGGCAGGAGGACCTGCTCGTCCGCCTGGCCAGCCAGGTCGAGGCCGCCGCCCCCTGGGTCGACCGTCGTCCGTCGATCTAGTTCCCTGAACTAGCCGCCGGAGAACATCTCCTCGAGGGCAGGGTCCAGGGCAACGTCCTCGTCGGGATCGTCCAGCCAGCCCTCGGGCAGCGCAACGCGCTTGAGCGCGTTGGAGTGGCTGCGCACCACCGACTCCGCGGCCACGACGGCCTGTGCGTCGGGGTCGAGCCCGTCGAGCAGCGCGTGGACGTCGTCGGTCGCGCGGATCTGCCCGGCAGCGCGGCGCACCTCGGCCCCGACGGGGTAGCCCTTCAGGTACCACGCCAGGTGCTTGCGGAACGCCGGCACCACGTAGCGGTCCGACAGGTCGTCGTGGGCGACCGAGCCCCGCCGCCACTCGAGGGCCAGGTCCAGGTGCCGCCGGACCACGTCGGCGACCTCGCCCAGGAGGGGAGCGGGCTGCACCGGCCGCCCGGCCAGCGCGTCCTCCAGGTCGCGGAACAGCCACGGCCGCCCCAGGCACCCGCGGCCGACCACCACGCCGGCACACCCGGTCTGGGTCATCATCCGGACGGCGTCCTCGCCGGTGAACACGTCGCCGTTGCCCAGCACCGGCAGTGGCGACACGGCCTGGACCAGCTCGGCGATGCGCTCCCAGCGGGCGGGCGGCGCGTAGTGCTGGAGGGCCGTGCGGGCGTGCAGCGCCACCGCAGCCACGCCCTCGTCCGCCGCGATGCGGCCAGTGTCGAGGAACGTCAGGTGGTCGTCGTCGATGCCGACCCGGAACTTGATGGTCACGGGCACCCGGCCGCCCGACTCGGCGTCCGCCGCGCGGACTGCAGCGCCCACCACGGCCCGCAGGAGGGTGCGCTTCACCGGCAGGGCCGCGCCGCCGCCGTTGCGGGTCACCTTGGGGGCGGGGCAGCCAAAGTTCATGTCGACGTGGTCGACGCGGTCTTCGGCGACGAGCCGCCGCACGATCTCGCCGACGGTGACCGGGTCGGTGCCATAGAGCTGGAGCGACCGGACCTGCTCGGCGGGGTGGAACCGGGCCAGCTCCCACGACGCCTTGTTGTCGTGGAGCAGGGCGCGGGCCGTGACCATCTGGTTCACGTAGAGCCCGCCGCCGAAGCTGGCGCAGAGCACGCGGAAGGGCGCGTCGGTGACCCCGGCCATCGGGGCCAGGACGACCGGCGGGTCGGCGGTGATCGGGCCGATCTGCAGCGGCGGGCGCAGGGGTGCTGCCTCCATCGGGCCGTAGTGTGCCGCAAATGGGTGGGTCAGCCATGTTCGTCGAGCGGTACACGGTGGTCCCGGCCGTCGACGTCGAGGCGCTCAGGTCCGCGCTCCGGGCCGTCGCGGCCGGTGCCGGGGTGACCGTGGCGCTGGGGCCGTCGCTGCTCGGCACGCTGGACATGGACGCACTCCCGCCCGGGATGCACCCGTTCGTCGACCCGGACCGGCGCATCCGGCCCCTGCGCGACGACGTCGTCCTGCTCTCGGCCGACGAGGACCTCGGCCGGGCCAGAGCCCTGGCGGAGGTGGCAGACCTTGTAGAGCGGGGGACTGCCGGGCTGGGAACGTGGCTGGCCGCGCCGGCCGGCGTGCTCCTGCTCGGCCGGGCGGAGGACCTCGGCGGCGTCCGGCTCAGCGGGTCGCTGATGAAGGACCCGGAGCACGCCGACCTGGTGCTGACGGCATCGCTGGCCGAATGGTTCGGTTCCGAGGGGGAGTCCGGGCCGACGTGCGGTGCCGACCTCTACGTCGTGCCGGACCGGGACCAGCTGGAACGGGTGCTGGCCCTGCGTGACGGCTGACCAGACTGGGCTCCTTGTCGCACGAACGGTTGCCCGGTAGCCTGCCGTTCGTGACCGAGACCCGCGCCCTTCTTCTGCTGACCTAGGCGAGCCCGCCACCGCCGGCTCGCCGAACCTCCTGCGCCCGCAGGAGGTTCTTTGGTTTTCACCAGAAGTTCCGCCCGTCCCGACCCACTGACCACCACCCAGAAAGCCCACGGACATGTCACCCAGCCCTGTCGAACCCCAGCAGATGCCGTTCGAGAAGTACGTGCCGCTCCTGCCCCTGTCGGGTCCGGGCGGCGGGCTGGTCGACCGCACGTGGCCGAACGCCCGCATCGACCACGCACCCACCTGGTGCTCGGTCGACCTGCGCGACGGCAACCAGGCCCT
>CAJANQ010000177.1 GCA_903941145.1 uncultured Actinomycetes bacterium | reverse complement strand
TCCAGGACGTCGCCGCCGTCATCGCGACCGGTCGGTCGGACTTCCCGAACCAGATCAACAACGTGCTGGCGTTCCCGGGCATCTTCCGTGGTGCGCTGGACGCCGGTGCCACCCGGATCACCGAGAACATGAAGGTCGCGGCGGCCACGGCCATCGCCGACACGGTGCCGACGGAGCTCCTGCGGCCCGACTTTGTGATCCCGTCGGTGTTCGACATGAACGTGGTCCAGCGCGTCGCTGCGGCCAGTGCTGCGGCGGCGGTCGCCGACGGCGTCTGCCGGTGAGCGACGCCACGGGCCGTCCTCCGGTCCAGGCCGTCACGTTCGACTTCTGGAACACGATCGTCGCCGAGTCGGCCATCGGGGCCAGCCGCGGGTCGCGGATCTCCGGCGAGCTTGCGACCCACGACGTCCAGGCCACTCCGGAGCAGGTCGCGGCAGCCTTCGACTCGGGCTGGGAGTGGTTCGTGGGCCGTTGGAAGGCCAACGAGCACACGACGACGCGTGAGTCGGTGGCCGTCTCGCTGTCGCACCTGCCCGTGCCGGTGAACGACGACTCGGTGGTCGACGCCGTCACTGCGCTCGTGGTCGCCGGGTCCGACCCCGCCACCATCACGCTGGCTCCCGGCATCGGCAACTGCCTCGAGACGCTGGCCTCGGCGGGCGTGCAGCTCGGCATCATCTGCGACGTCGGCATGACGCCGTCGACGACGCTCCGCGGCTATCTGGACCACCACGGCCTGCTGCAGCACTTCAGCCACTGGTCGTTCTCCGACGAGGTCGGCTGCTACAAGCCGGACCCGCGCATCTTCGCCCACGCCGCGGAAGGGCTCGGACAGCCGGACCCGTCGCGCACCGCCCACGTGGGCGACCTGCGCCGCACCGACGTGGCCGGCGCCCAGGGCGTCGGGTGGACCGCCGTGCGCTACCACGGCCTGTCCGACGACCCTCGTGACGTCGGCCCGGAGGGCGACGTGGTCGTCGCCCACCACGACGACCTTCCCGGCGTACTCGGCATCTCCTGACCGACCGGCCGATTTCCTCCTCGAACTCGTCATCTCCTTCTACGCAGAGGTGGATGGAGATGACGAGTTCGGAGTGTGAGGAGTGGCGAGCGCGGCCGGTTTCGGGCGGGTCGTCGGTACGATCGCTCCGTGGCTGATGCGCCCACCCAGGCGGGGGACAACCAGGTCGAGGAGCTCGACGGCGCACCGTCGCCGGACGCCGCCCCCGAGCGCACGATCACGGCGCTGCTCGACAGGTGGTTCGAGGGCCGGTGGGCGCTCGCCGAGGCCAGCCTGTGCGTCGTCGCTGCGGTCGCCGCGTGGATCGTCCGGTTCGCCCAGGACGACGCGTTCATCACGTTCCGGTACTCACGCAACCTGGCGCGGGGCAACGGTCTGGTCTTCAACGTGGGCGAGAAGGTCGAGGGCTACACGAACTTTCTGTGGACCTGGCTCATGGCCGTGCCCGAGAAGTTCGGCTGGTCGTCGCCGGTGTTCTCGCAGCTGGTCGGGAT
>CAJANQ010000176.1 GCA_903941145.1 uncultured Actinomycetes bacterium | reverse complement strand
CGGTCGAGCGGCTCGAAGGGCGTGGGGAGCGTGCCGAGCGGGTAGCGGGGAAGCCCGGGGAGCGAGCTCATGACCTGTTCCTCACGGCCTGCTCCTCACGACGGGGTGCCGAGGCGCCGGTAGAGGGCGCCGACGTGCGCTCGGAACACGGCGCGGTCGTAGCGCTCGTAGGCCCGCTCGCGGCCGGCGGCACCCATGGTCCGCCGCCGGTCGGGGTCGGACAGCACGTCGGCGAGCGCGTCGCCGAGCGCGGCGGCGTCCTGCGGCGGGACCAGCCGGCCGTGCACGCCGTCGTCGACCATGGCGGCCACGGTCGGGATGTCGGAGCCGACCACCGGCACGCCGGCGGCGAGCGACTCGATGACCGAGAACGGCTGGCCCTCGACGAAGGTGGGGAACACGAACACGTCGGCCTGCGACAACTGGCGGTACACGTCGTCGCGCGGGACCTTGCCCAGCAGCGCGGCGCCCCGGCCGCGGCGCTCGACCTCGGCCCGGACCCGGTCCTTCTCGGGGTCCTTGCCGGGGGTGGTGTCGCCCAGCACCCTGAGTTCGTAGGCCACGCCGGCGTCGTCGAGCCGGTCGAGCGCGTCCATGAGGACCAGCACGCCCTTGCGCTCAAGGAGCTCACCGACGAACAGCACGACCGGTGGCGTGTGGTCGGCGGTCGAGGTGGCGACGTCGTCGACCACGACCGAGTTGGCGACCACGGGCATCTCGACCGTTGGCTGGTAGGGCCGCAGGTTGGGCTCGCCCGCCGCGTCGAGCAGCACGTTGGCGTCGGCCAGACGGTCGAGCAGGCGGTAGGCGAGCCGGTGCGCCCCGCCGACCTGGTAGGTGCCGGGGGCCTCCATGTAGGGCCGGAAGGCGTGGTTGTGGAGCAGCACCCGGGCGCCGCGCAGGCGGGCCGCCGCGGCGATCGCGACCTGGCGCCACGCCACGAACGTGGGGTCCTGCACCGAGTGGGTGTGCACGACGTTGCCCTTCCGGGCCAGCCGGAACGTGTCCCACGCGTCGCCGACGACCCGCTGCAGGTTGGTGAGCGAGAACTTGCCGCGCTGGTCCTGTGCCTGCGCCGTGTTCTGGAACACGACGTCGAACTCGGCGTTGAGGACGGGGTCCTCGACCAGGTCCAGCGCGACGGTGGTGATGCCGCCGGCAAGGGGCGGGCCGTGGGCGACGACGATCACACGGATGCCGGTGGTGCTCGCCATGGTCCTCCTGCGTCGCGCCCCTGGGGGTCCCGGTGGCCGGTCCGCTGCGGCGGTTGCCGGTCGTGATGAATAGCATGGTGCCTGTTCTGGCGCCCGCTCGGGCGCACCTTCATCAGGAGACCTTCGTGGACGTTCGTATCGGCGTGACCAACAGCCCCCGGGAGATCGAGCTGCAGCTCGCCGACGACACGGACCGGGCCGCCCTGCGCTCGCAGGTCGAGGACGTCATGGCCGACGACTCCAAGGTCCTCTGGCTGACCGACAAGAAGGGCCGTGAGGTCGGTGTGGCGTCCAAGCGCATCGCCTACGTGGAGCTCGGCAGCTCCGAGCAGGCCCGCACCATGGGCTTCTCCGGCTGACGCCGGAGGACTCCAGGACCGGACGAGCAGGACCGACCGTGGCTGCGGGCCCCGTGCCCCTGCTCGAACGGCGGCTGCTGTTCGTCACCGGCAAGGGCGGCGTCGGCAAGACCTCGGTCGCCTCGGCGATCGCGCTGCTCGCCGCGCAGCGCGGGCTGCGCACCCTCGTCTGCGAGGTCGACGCCAAGGGCAACCTGGCCGACTTCTTCGGGGTCGGGCCCCTCAAGTTCCAGCCGACCGAGGTGCGTGAGCACCTGTTCGCGATGGCGATGGACACCGAGGAGTCGCTCAAGGAGTACCTGCGGCTCCAGCTGAAGGTGCCGATCCTGGCCAAGATCGGTCCGCTGGCCAGCACGTTCGACTTCGTGGCCAACGCGGCGCCGGGCGTGAAGGAGATCCTCACGGTCGGCAAACTCACCTACGAGGTGCGCGAGCGGAACTACGACCTGGTGGTCGTCGACGCGTCGGCCTCGGGCCACGTCGTCGGCCAGCTGGCGTCGCCGGTGGCCATCGGCGAGCTGGTCAATGCCGGCCTCGTCCGCAGCCAGACCGACTGGATGATCGAGCTGCTCACCGACCCGGCCACGACCGGCGTGGTGCTGGCCACGGCGCCGGAGGAGATGCCGGTCACCGAGACGCTCGAGCTCATCGGCCGCCTCCAGGACGAGACCGAGATCGACGTGGCCGCCGTGGTGGTGAACCGGGTGCTGCCCGAGCTCTTCGGCCGCGACGAGGAGGCGATCTTCGACTCGCTGCGCGCCGAGGGGGCGAGCGCCGCGCTCTCGGCCGCCGTCGGGACCGGTGCGGACGAGGTGCTCGACGCCGCCGACCTGGCCGTCGGACTGCGCCGCAGCCGGGCGGTCCACCTGGCCCGCCTGCGCGACGGGCTCCCCGCCGGCCTGCCGGTCCTGTACCTGCCGTACCTGTTCACCCGGTCGCACGGGGTCCGGGCCACGTCGCTCATCGCGGCGTCGCTCGGCGAGGAGCTGGGGTACTGATGGCCCGCAGCTCACAGCGGACCGCGAACCTCACGCTCGAGCAGCTGTGCTCGGCCAAGGAGGTCCTGGTCTCGACCGGCTCCGGCGGTGTCGGCAAGACCACGACCGCGGCGGCCATCGGTGCCGTGGCTGCCGCCCGCCTGGGCGCCAAGGTGCTGGTCCTCACCGTGGACCCGGCCAAGCGTCTGGCGACCGCGCTGGGCCTCGAGGAGTTCGGCAACGTCGAGACCCGGGTTCCCGACGAGGCGTTCGCCAACGTCGAGGGCGGGCCCCGCGGCGAGCTGTGGGTGGCGATGCTCGACACCAAGCAGTCGTGGGACGACCTGATCGCCCGCCACGCGCCGGACGACGCCACCCGCGACGCCATCCTGGCCAACTCGATCTACAAGAACCTGAGTGGCAAGTTCGTGCAGAGCCACGACTACGTCGCGATGGAGCGTCTCTACGAGATCCACACCTCGGGCCGCTACGACCTGGTGGTGGTGGACACCCCGCCGACCCGCAACGCCATCGACTTCCTCGAGGCGCCGGACCGCATGGCGGACTTCTTCTCGTCCCGCCTGCTCCGCTGGCTGATCGCCCCGTACCGCAGCCGCGTCGTGAGCTTTGCCTCCAAGCCCTTCTACTCGGTGGCCGACCGGATCCTGGGCACGCAGTTCCTCGAGGACATCGCCGAGTTCTTCATGCTGTTCCAGACCATGTACGACGGGTTCGTGGAGCGGGCCAGGGCGGTCACCACGCTGCTCGGCGGCCCGCAGACCTCGTTCGTCGTGGTCTCGACCCTCGAGGTCGCCCCGTCCCGGGAGGCCGAGTTCTTCCTGGAGCTGCTGTCCGACCGCGGGTACCACGTCGGTGCGCTGGTGCTGAACAAGGTCCTGCCCGACCTGCTGCTCTCGACCGACGGCGCCGACGCCGCCCGGGTGCTGTCGACCGACGCCGAGGCCGTCGCCGCGCGCCTGGCCCCCGAGCTGCAGGTCGACGGCGGTGCGGTCGACCCGGCCCACCTGGCCCACGTCCTGGCCGAGATCGGCAGCAACTTCTCCAACTTCGCCGTGGTGGCCCGTCGGGAGGCCGAGCAGCGCGCCGAGCTGTCGCGCACCCCTGAGCTGTGCCTCACGGTCCCGTGGTTCGACGACGACATCCACTCGGTGGACGGTCTGCTGCGTCTGGGGGAGGTGCTGTGGCGATGAGCGGCGGCACCGACGACGTCGACAGCGAGTTCGAGCACGTCGACCCGGCCGACTTCACGGCCGAGCACGTCGGACTCGTGGTGCCGCGCGTGGACGACGACGCCGCCCGGCACCTGCGCCGGCTGGTCGCGGGCTGGGGCATGCTCGCCGACCTCTCGTTCTCGGACCTCCTGCTCTACGTCCCCGAGCCCACGTCGACCGCCGAGGGCGGCGCCGGTGCGGCTGGCAGCGGCACCGAGCAGTTCGTCGTGGTCAACCAGGTGCGGCCCAACACCGGCCAGACCCTCTTCCTCGAAGAGGTCGTCGGCCGACGGGTGACCGCGAGCCAGCGGCCCACGGTGGCCCGGGCCGCGGCGTCCGGGCAGGTGGAGACCGAAGAGGTCGACTCGGCATGGCTGGGGGAGCGGATCCGGGTCACCGCCATCCCGGTCCGGGTCGACGGCCGCACGGTCGCGGTGCTGGCCCGCGAGTCGGCGCTGTCCATGACCCGCCAGCCCGGCGAGCTCGAGCGCGAGTACCTGGCCGTGTTCGAGCGGTTCGCCCGCATGGTCGCGGCCGGCACCTTTCCCTACGGGGAGGAGGAGGTGCACGCCTCGGGCGCCCCGCGCGTGGGCGACGGCGTGCTGGTCCTCGACGAGATGGCGCGAGTGGCCTTCGCCTCGCCCAACGCCGTCTCTGCGCTGCGTCGCCTGCGCATCTCAGGCCGGATCCAGGGCTCAACCCTGACCGAGCTCGGGGCCGAGACCTCGGCGACGTACCGCTCGTACTTCTCGGCGGTGCCGGCGGCCGAGGAGATCGAGCACGGCGAGACGATCGTGTCCCTGTGGTGCCTCCCGCTGCTCGACGGGGACCAGGTCGACGGCGCGGTCGTGCTCCTGCGTGACGTGTCCGAGCTCCGCCGCCGGGACCGCCAGCTGATCTCGAAGGACGCCACGATCCGAGAGATCCACCACCGGGTGAAGAACAACCTGCAGACGATCTCGTCGCTGCTCCGGCTGCAGGGCCGCCGACTCACCGAGCCGTCGGCCAAGGCCGCAGTGGAGGAGTCGGTGCGCCGCATCCGGGCGATCGCCCTGGTGCACGAGATGCTGAGCCGCAGCGACGGCGACGACGTCGACTTTGCCGAGGTCGTGCGTCCGCTGGTCCGGATGGTGGAGGAGGGGCTGGCGTCGCCGGACCGTCCGCTCAGCGTCCAGATCTCGGGCGAGTCGGGGAAGGTGCCGTCACCGACGGCCACCTCGCTCGCCGTGGTGCTCAACGAGCTCCTGCAGAACGTGATGGACCACGCCTACCCGCCCGGCACGTTGCCAGGGGGCGAGGCCCCGGTCGTGGTGATCGAGCTCGAGCGGGAGCCGGCCGACCTGTCGGTCGCCGTCGTCGACGACGGCGTGGGGCTGTCCGGCGACTTCGACCCGGCGAAGAGCACCAGCCTGGGCCTGTCGATCGTGCGAGGCCTGGTCGAGGAACTGGGCGGCGAGATCTCGTTCGGGCTGGACCACCCGTCGGGCGTCCGACCAGGCACCCGGGTCGAGCTCACGGTGCCGATCCACCTCGACGTGGACCCGGACGCGCAACGGCCCCCCGGGCAGGGGGGCCGTCGGATCGGCCCGTAGGCCGGAAGTTCTGGTCCGCTCAGGCGGTGGCGGTGCGGCGGCGCTGCTCGGCCACCCAGGCACGGCGGAGCTTGCGACGCTCCTCCTCGGAGGTGCCGCCCCACACGCCAGAGTCCTGGTTGGTGGTCAGGGCGAACTCGAGGCACGGGGCCTTGGCCTCACAGGTGTCGCAGACGGCCTTGGCCGAGGCGATCTGGTCGAGGGCCGGGCCGGTGGTGCCCACTGGGAAGAAGAGGTCCGGGTCCGTGTCACGGCAGGCCGAATTTGCACGCCAGTCCTCGACTGCGAGGTCCAGGTTGCGGTTGGAGGTGAGAGCCACGTTGCTTCCTTACAATGTCGGGACGCGCAGGCGGCCGCGTCCGTAGCCGTGTACAAGGGCCAGATTCAAGGGTTCCCCGCCCAGCGCTGGGGACATGTGAATCTGAGAACAAGCAAGATACGTCTCGTTCACACTCCTGTAAAGGGTCTTTTCCACATGTTTGACGACAGGATCCACACAGGCTCCACCGCCCGTCCACTGGTCATCGGCCACAGGGGCGCGTCGGCCGACTTCCCCGAGAACACGGCGGCCGCATTCCGTGGCGCTGCGGAGCAGGGGGCCGACTGGGTCGAGCTGGACGTCCGTATCAACAGCCTCGGCGAGCTGGTCGTCCACCACGACCCGGACTTCGGTGACGGCCGTTCGATCTGGTCGACGGCCCTGTCCGACGCCCCCGCAGGGACCGTCGACCTGGAGCAGGCGCTCAACGCGTGCGCCCCGATGGGGGTCAACGTCGAGATCAAGAACTCGCCCGGCGACCTGTCGGACGCCCCCTATGGCACCGACGTCGTGGACCTGGTCCTGGACCTGTTGGCCCGCCGCCACGAGGCAGGGATCCTGGAGCAGATCCTGGTCTCGTCGTTCGACCTGCCGACGATCGACCGGGTCAAGGCCCAGGCCCCCTCGCTCCCGACCGGGTACCTGGTGCTCGACCCTGCAGCGAACGACGCCGTTGCCGTCGCGGCCGGGAACGGCCACGACGCGCTGCACCCGTGGGACCCGTTCGTGACCGAGGACCTCATGGAGCAGTGCCGCGCCGCCGGCCTGCTGTGCAACACCTGGACGGTCGACCTGCCCGACCGGGTCGCGGCCCTGGCCGCCATGGGGGTGGACGGCATCGTCACCAACACCCCCGCCTCGGCCTGCGGTGTGCTTGGCCGCAGCTGACCGCTACTGGGTGAAGCCGACCGGCACGACCAGGCGCACGGCGTCCGGGTGGTGCCGGAAGTGCAGCGACTCGGCCTCGCCGAGATAGTCGCCGTCGACCTGGAACGGCATCGAGGTCAGGCGGTTGAAGACGACCTCGGACACGTCGTTGCGGACGTGGACGTGCTCGTTGGCGGTCACGCCGTTTCGGTCCTTCAGTGCGTCGACCATGAGTCCGAGAAACGCCGAGGGCCGCATCGACCGGAGCGTGATGACCGATAGTGGCCGGTCCAGCGTGGCCTGGGGCACGACGGTGAAGGGACGCTTGCCCACGAACGTGTACGGGTCGCTGTTCATCACCACCGAGAAGTAGGCGTCGTCCACCACCTCGTCGTCGCCGTCGGGCCCTGCCCCGGGGAACGTGATGGTGAAGTGCGGCGCATGCCGGTCGAAGCCGCCGAAGAACGTGCGCAGCCCGGCGCCGGTAAAGAGGGCGTGGCCGATGTACCGCTTGAGCTCGGCGCGCCGCTCGACCCTGGCGACCACCGCCGCGTCCCAGCCGGCGCCGACGTGGAAGCAGAAGAAGCGTCCGTTGGCCTCGCCCAGGCCGATGCGCCGCACGGACCCGGCCGCGATGGCCTCGGCCGTGACCCGGGCGGCGTCCACGCAGTCCTCGGGCAGGCCCAGGGTGCGGGCGAACACGTTGGTCGAGCCGCCGGGGAGCGCCGCCATCGCGGTCTCGGACCCCGAGAGTGCGGTGGCGACCTCGTTGAGCGTGCCGTCGCCGCCCAGCACCACGACGCAGTCGGTGCCGTTGCGCACCGCGGCGCGTGCGAGGGCGGTGGCGTGGCCGCGTCGACGGGTCTCGGCCGTATAGACCTCGCCGACCTCGGACAGGACCCGCTGCGAGATGACCCGCCGGCGCGCCGTCACCGACGACGCGGACGAGTTCACGACCAGCAGGATCCTCACGGCCAGAGCCTCCCACTCCGGTCCGCCTCCTTGCCACGGGGGCGGTTTGTTACCGCCCGGTAGCCTGCGGCAGACTGCCGCTCATGAACGTCGTTGTATGCGTGAAGCAGATCCCCGATCCCGCGGACCCCGGTGCGCTGGACCCCAACACCAAGACGCTCAAGCGTGATGGCAAGCTGATCCTCGACGAGTCGGACAGCTACGGCGTCGAGATGGCGCTGCAGCTGGTCGACGCGGCAGGCGGCGGCGAGGTCACCCTCGTCTCGATGGCCCCCAACGGCGAGACCGCCGGCCTGCGCACTGCGCTGGCGATGGGTGCTGCGAAGGCTGTCCTCGTGAGCGACGACGCCCTGCAGGGTTCCGACGCCCTCGGTACCTCCAAGGTGCTCGCCAAGGCGATCGAGCGTGCCGGCCAGGCCGACCTGATCCTGACGGCGACCGAGTCCTCGGACGGCTACACGGGCACCGTGCCCGAGCAGATCGCCGAGCTCCTCTCGCTCCCGTCGGTGACCTTCGCCAAGTCGATCACCGTCGACGGCAGCTCCGTGAAGGTGCAGCGCCAGACCGAGTCGGGCTACGACGACGTCGAGTGCCCCCTCCCCGCCGTGGTCTCCGTGACCGCCGGTGTGGTGGAGCCCCGCTACCCCTCCTTCAAGGGCATCATGGCGGCCAAGTCCAAGCCGGTCGACCAGGTGGGTCTCGGTGACCTCGGTGTCGACGCCGGCTCGGTCGGCTGGGCCGGCGCAGGCCAGGAGATCGTCGAGATCGCCACGGCCGAGGCCCGTGCCGCCAGCACCGTCGTCGAGGACGACGGCGAGGCCTTCCAGAAGATCGTCGACATGCTCGCCGAGCTCAAGATCGTCTGACCCGGACCACCACGAACGAACAAGGACTGACACACATGGCTCTCTCCAAGATTTGGGTGTTCGGCGAGTCGTCGAACGGCAAGGCCACCAGCACCACCCTCGAGCTCCTGGCCAAGGCCCGTGAGCTGGCGGGCACGGTCGAGGTCGTCGCCACCTCCGCCGACCTCGCTGCCGAGGTCGGTGCCCACGGCGCCACCAAGGTGCTCGTCGTCGGCGGGACCGACGGCAAGCTGCTCGGCCCGGCCGTCGCCGGCGCCGTCGCTGCGGCCGTCGCCGCCGGAAACGGCCCCGACGCCGTCTTCCTGGCCACCTCCTACGACGGCCGCGACGTGGCTGGCCGGCTCTCGGTCAAGCTCGACGCCCCGGTCATCACCAACGTCGTGAACCTCGTCGAGCGTGACGGCGGCCTCGCCGGCGTCGTGCCCGTGTTCGGCGGCACCCAGGACGTGTACACCAAGTTCACGACCGACAAGACCAACCTCTTCCTCATCCGCCCGAAGTCCTTTGCGGCCGAGGAGTCGGGTGGCGGCGCTGCGGCCGTCGAGGACCTGGCTGCGGCCGACAACGGCGCCACCGGCGCTGCGGTCGTCACCAACCGGTTCGTCGAGGAGAAGACCGGCCCGAGCCTGGACGACGCTGCTGTCGTCGTGGCCGGCGGCCGTGGCCTTGGCGACAAGGACAACTACGCCCTCGTCGAGAACCTGGCCAAGCAGCTCGGTGCCGCTCCTGGCGCCTCGCGTGCCATCGTCGACGCCGGCTGGGTGCCCTACTCGTACCAGGTGGGCCAGACCGGCAAGGTCGTGAAGCCCGACGTGTACATCGCTGCCGGCATCTCGGGTGCCACCCAGCACCTCGTCGGCATGAAGGGCTCCAAGCACATCATCGCGATCAACAAGGACCCCGAGGCCCCGATCTTCTCGGTGGCCGACCTTGGCATCGTCGGTGACGTCAACAAGGTGCTGCCGAAGCTCCTCGAGGCTCTCCAGGCCCGCTGAGACGGCTACTGCCTGAACTGACCTCGGCCGCCCTGCTCCTCGGAGCGGGGCGGCCGAGGCGCGTATGGCGGTCTTTCCCGACCAGGGTCTGCTCGCCCAAGATGTGGAGGTGACCTCGTCCCCGCCACCGCCCGGTGAACCGCCGCACACCGAGAACGCCCACGTGTGGTCGAACTGGGCCGGCAACCAGTCGTGCCGGGTGCCGGTCGTGCGGCCGACCACGGAGTCGGAGCTGCAGCGGATCGTGGCCGACGCGGCCTCCGGTGGCCGCCGCCTCAAGGCGGTGGGCTCGGGCCACTCGTTCACCGGCGTCGCGCTCACCGACGGGCTCATGGTGGCGCTCGAGGACTACGGCCGTATCCGGTCCGTCGACCGTCAGGCCTGCACCGTCACCGTCGAGGCCGGCTGCCGGCTGAGCGACCTGTCCGCCGCGCTCTGGACCCGCGGGCTGGCGCTGCCCAACCTGGGCGACATCGACGTCCAGACCGTCTCGGGGGCCACCGCGACGGCCACCCACGGCACTGGCCTCGGGTTCGGCAACATCTCGTCCGCCGTCGTGGGGCTGCGGCTCGTGGACGGCACCGGAGCGGTCGTCGACTGCGACGCAGAGCGCCACCCGGAGGTGTTCCGGGCCGCCCGCGCCGGGCTGGGCGCGCTCGGGCTGGTCTCCACCCTCACCCTCCAGTGCGTGCCCGCCTACCACCTGCACGCCGTGCACGAGCCCCGTCCGGTCGACGAGGTGCTCGAGTCGTTCGACGAGCTGGTTGCCGCGCACGACCACTTCGAGTTCTTCTGGGTCCCCGGCACCCGGTGGGCGCTGACCAAGACCCACCGTCGCAACCACGAGCCGCTGGCCCCCCGGTCGCGCAAGGACGCCTTCGTGTCCGACGTGCTGCTCGACAACGTGGGCTTCGGACTGGCCAACCGGGCCGGCGCCGTGCGGCCGGGGTGGTTCAAGCAGGTCGCCAGGCGGCTCCCGTCCACCGGCCGGGTCGAGTTCAACGACCGGTCCTACCGGGTGTTCGCCACGCCCCGCCACGTCCGGTTCGTCGAGTCCGAGTGGGCCGTCCCGGTCGAGTCCACCGTCGAGGTGTTCCGCCGCGTGCGGGAGGTCGCCACCGCGCTGGACTACCCGGTGACGTTCCCCGTCGAGGTCCGGGTCTCCGCCGCCGACGACATCACCCTCTCGACGGCCTCGGGCCGCACCACCGGCTGGGTCTCGGTGCACATGTACCGGGGCATGCCGCACGAGGAGTACTTCGCCAAGGTCGCCGACGTCATGGCCGACTACGACGCCCGGCCGCACTGGGGGAAGCTCCACCCGCGCACCGCCGCCGAGCTCGCGCCGCTCTACCCGGGCTGGGACGAGTTCCAGGAGGTCCGGGCCCAGCTCGACCCGCACGGCACGTTCGAGAACGCCGAGCTGCGACGCATTCTCGGCCCCGTCGGCGGATAACTGGGGCGCTCGGTCAGTCCGTCGGTGGGTCGTAGGCGTCGAGCGCCCAGGCCAACCCGTCGAGGGGGTCCTCGGCGGCGATCCGGCACTCCCAGCCGCCGACGTGGTCGTCGGCCGTCCACCGCCACCACCGCAGGTCCTCCGCCGCCGGGCCAGGGTCGGTCGGCCAGTCGTCCGCGGTGCCCGACAGCACGGCCAGCACCCACCACGCGTCGAATCGTCCGGCCGCCGCACCACGGCGCCGCCCCCTCGCCCCGCCCGACGCCGCGGCCCAGGCCAGCAGCTCGGCCGCACCGGTCACGCCGACCTCGGCCCACCTTGCTCCGGTGACCCCAAGGGTGGCGAGTGCGTCGGCCGCGGACCCCTCCACGCCGACGGCGCGCACGGTCGCCTCGCCCTGCGAGCTCCAGTGGCGGACGGCGTCGACCAGTGCACGACGTCCGTCGGCGGCGTCCCGGTCCTCGTCCTTGGTCGTGCCGGCCGGGACCGGGTCGGTGCGGGGGAGCGGTGCCGGGTCGTCGACCTGCACGCCGTCGACCTTGTACTCGACGAGCGCGTAGCCGGGCTCCCACGCCAGCAGCCGGCCGGGCAGGTCGCCCGTCAGGACCTCGGGCGGCACGGTCTCGCCGCGGACGACGCGCTCGGCGGCGACGACACCGCGCAGCGGGCCGACCGGTACGTAGACCGAGAGCTCCTCCCAGGTGTGGCGCTGCGCCGCGACCTCGGCCATGGGCCCGGGCGCCAGGTAGCCGGTGCCCTCGGTGACGACCGGACCGGCCCACGCCGCGGGTGCCTCGAGCGCCGTGCGGTACTCGGCCCACGACGCGGCGGGCCACAGCTGGTGGCCCCGCTCGGTGGCGGCCCGGGCCCGGTGCCGGGCCCGGTCGACCGCGACCCAGTCGCCGGCGTCGGCGCGACGGTCGACCTCTCGCAGGACCTCGTCGAGGTCGCCCGACGCGATGGCCTGGTCCAGGGCGGCGTCCTCGGGCGGGGGGCCGTCCTCGTCGTCGTCGGGGGTCCAGGCCACGGGCAGGTGCGTCAGACGAGCGGCCACGGGTAGCGGCGGCCGGTGTGGTCGTGGGGGAACTGCGCGGTGGAGAGCAGCGCCTGCGCCCGGTGCAGCGTGGCCTCACGCTCGTGCACGTCGAGCAGGTCGTCGAACGAGCGGGGCAGGCCGCCGTCGAGCAGCCGCTCGAGCGCCTCGGCGACGTCGCCGGGGAGCGGCTCGCCCGCAAAGTCCCACAGCACGGTGCGCACCTTGAACTCGACGTGGAACGTGAGCCCGTTGTCGATGGCCCAGACCCGTCCGGCACCGTCGACCAGGCAGTGGCCGCCCTTGCGGTCGGTGGAGTTGGCCACCAGGTCGAACGCGCACAGCTGCCGGAAGGCGGTCCCGTGCGTGGGGTCGTCCCGGAGCGTGAAGTAGTGGTGCTCGAACTGGGCCGGCACGAACGCCTGCAGCGAACCGGGCCCGTCGGGGGCGTCCAGGCGGGTCACGGTGGGCGGCACCAGGTCGAAGCCCATCGCCGCGCTCAGGTCGTACGCCGCGACCTCGCGCCGCCACAGTCCGCCGGGGAAGTCCCAGAGCGGCTGCTCGCCGGACTCGGGCTTGTAGACGGCCGGTGCGTGGTCGTCGCCCGAGCGGACGTCGACCAGGTACGCACCGTTGGACGACCACGGCATGATCCCGAGCACCTCGACGTCGCCGGTGCGCAGCAGCTCGGCCATGCGGTCGTCGCCGGGCCGCACCGTGGCGTCGTAGGTGAACACGACGGTCTCGCCGTCGGAGTCCTCGAGCAGGTCGTCGTCGTCGAGGTCGTCCGAACCGAAGAAGCCGCTGTCGCCGATGTCGTCGAGCCACTCGACCTCGACCCAGTCCGCCTCCTGCACGTCGGCGTCGTCGGACGGTGGCACCTGGCGGTCGTCGGGGGAGTCGGACACCCGCCGCCTCAGTTCCAGCGCGGGCAGGCGTGCCCGCCCGGCTCCATGGGCCGTCCGCACAGGCGGCAGGGCTGCCGGCCGGAGACCACGAGCTCCTCGGCCTGCTCGGCGAACGCCATGGCCTGGCCCAGCGTGAGGGTGAACTCGGCGGTGCGGCCGCGGATCCCCAGCAGCTCCTCGAGCTGCTCCACGATCTCGTCGTCCTCGTCGTACCCGAGCTCCTCGTCGTAGGGGTCGTCGGGAAGGTCGGGGTCGAAGGTCTCCTCGAGGTCGTCGAGGTCCTCGTCGAGGAGCAGCTCCTCCGCGGTGATCTGCACCGTGCGGGCGTCCTCGTCCACGAGCGCCGAGAGCGTGCCGACCGCCCACTGCGGCTCGACGGGCTCGACCAGGCCGGCCACGTCGCGGTCGGGCTCGGCGCCACCCATCGAGCCCACGACCTGGGCCAGGTAGCGGCCGAGCATCGCGACCTGCTCCTTCTCCATCTTGAAGGAGGTGACGTCGTTCCCGACCCGGGCCTGCAGGTAGAAGGTCCGGGCGCCGGGCTCGCCGACGGTGCCGACGACAAACCCGTCGACCCGGTCGAACTCGAACTGCGGGCTCATGACGGCGCCAGCGTGGTCAGGTCGTCGCCCGTGGAGTTCACGGCGAGCACGACGGGGCCGCCGGCGGTGAACAGCAGCGGCGTGACCGAGCAGGGCGACACGACGATGCGCTGGAACAGGTCCAGGTGGACGCCGGTTGCCATGGCGACGGCGGCCTTGATGGGGTCCGCGTGCGACACGGCGACCACGGTCCCGCCCGGGTGCGCGCCGACGATCCGCTCGAGCTCGTTCCAGATGCGCAGCTGCATCTCGGCGAATGACTCGCCGCCGGGGAAGCGGAACCCCGACGGGTGGTTCTGGACCAGCGACCACTCGGGGAGCTTGCGCAGGTCCGACAGCTTGCGGCCCGTCCACTCGCCGAAGTCGCACTCGAGCAGCCCCTTGGCCCGCTGGACCTTGAGCCCGGTGGCCGAACCGATCGGTGCAGCGGTCTCCCGGGTGCGCTCGAGCGGCGAGGCGTAGACGGCGTCGACCTTCTTGAGCGCCCCGATACGGGCGGCGGCCGCCTCGGCCTGGGCGACGCCCTCGGGGGCCAGGTGCAGCCCGGGTGCCCGGCCCGGCAGGACCGACCCCGTGGTGGAGGTGCGCCCGTGGCGCACCAGCAGGACCAGGGTCGGGGCGGGGGGAGTGGGGCGGGTCCGGCGAGGCACGTCCTGAGACTACGCCGTCAACATTCCAAGCCCCGATCTGGCCCGATCTACGCCGAACTCGTGACGGTTTGGTCCCTATGTGGACCAAACCGTCACGAGTTCGCAGAGGACCGAGAGGAATGGGCCGAACGGCTCTGTCAATGTTTCCTCAAGGAACCGACAATGAATCCATGATCTCGCTGGACCGCACCCACACCACCGACCCGGACTCGCTGAGCGCCGACGAGCTGTCGACCCGGATCCCGAACGCCACCGTCACCCGTGTTCCGCACGGCCCGACCGGGCTGTGGGAGGCACTCGCGGCGGCGGCGACCCGTCGCCGCCGGGCCGAGACCGCCGAGGTGGTCACCCCGCCGGTCCTCGACCTCACGTCCGGGTCCGCGGCCGGGGCGGGCGCCGCCCGCCACACCGCCGTGGACATCCTCGACCAGCTCGGCGTGGACGTCGTACCGCTGCCGGGCTAGCGCCGCTTCGTGGGAGCTCCGGCCGGTCTGGTCCCTGGCCGCTCCCTCTACCCACCGCCCGACCTTTCCCCTGGGGTCGGGCGGTGACGCGTCCGGGGTGGCTTCGTCCGGACGGTGGGCACCCGCTAGCGTGCGGCGCGTCCCCTAAGGAGTCCGATGTCGTTCCGTCGCCCCGTCCAGATCGTTGCTGCCGTCGTCGTGCTGATGCTCGGCGGACTCGCGCTCTCGGCCTGCACCGGCGGGGAACCTCGGCTCGGCGACTACGGCAAGCCCTCCGACCAGGACGCCAAGGACTACTACGACAACTTCATGTTCGGCTGCACCAACGTCGAGGCGGACCCGCAGGGCGCCACGCCGGTCAAGTCGACGTCGGCCTACGTCCCGCCGCAGGACGGCTTCGAGGGCTTCGACTACTGCAAGTGCATCTACGACGGCCTCGACGCCAGGGTCCCGTTCGACGACGTCAAGGCGTTCGAAGAGGCGCAGGCCAAGGCGACGAAGAACGCCGACGGGACCTACGACATCACCATCCCGAAGAACATCCAGACGGTGATGAACAGCTGCGCCAGCAAGCGCAGCTAGCGCTACTTCTTCTTAGGGTCGGGGAGCCCGACCCGCACCGACGCCTCGGCCGACTGCGGCCAGCGTGAGCGGGACTTCTCGGCCAGCTTCCGCATGAGGGCGATGGCCCCCGGGTCGGTGTCGCCCGGCCGGGCCTCGATGACACCCTCGGCGACCATCCGGTCGATGATCTCGCGGCCCAGCTCGGTGCGCACGATCGTGAGCGTCCAGTTGGCGTTCTCGCCGATGCCGCCGCACGAGATGTCGGCGTGCTCCGCCGCAAAGTCGGGGCAGTGCGTGCACCCGTCACGGGTCCAGGCGTGGCACTCCTTGAGGTTGATCTCGTGGTACACCCCGTCGTCCATCCAGATCTGGAAGACGCCCTTGATGTTCATCTTCACCATGTGCTCGCGGGCCAGGCCGTACTTGGCCCAGAAGAGCTCTTCGAAGATGGCGTCGTCGAAGGTCTTGGAGCACAGCAGGCCCAGGTTGAAGACGATCGGCTTGGAGATCTTGCCGGCCTTGCGGGACCACATGACCGGCGGCACCGAGGACTGGCAGCTCATGCCGACCAGGGCCAGGCGCTTGTGGCCGGCCTCGAGCGCCTCGTCGAGGGCGAGCGTGTTGGCCGAGTAGGTGTAGCGGCTGCCGGCCGACTCGAGCACCTGCTCGGGGGTGGCGGCCACGCCGGGCACGGCCTTCCACGAGGACTTGTCGCCCTCGAGGTAGCTCACGAGGGCGGCGTCGATGTAGTCGTGCTGCATCGCCCAGATGAGGATGGCCGACACCAGGCCGCCGTCCTGGCCGGTCTCGTTCACGTGCTGGTCGCTGGCCCGGGTCAGCAGGATGTCCGAGTAGATGCCGGCGACCTCGTCGGGCTGGCGGACCCTGCCGAACAGGTGGTCGTCGGCCTGGGCCTCCCAGATCGAGTAGCGGGGGCAGGCCCGGGTGCACGTGGTGCAGCCCTTCTGGCCGTGGCCGCAGTCGTCGGGGCCCAGCTCGTCCTCGAGGTGGAACGGCTTGTACCCGCCCTGGTTGTGGTCGTACCCGATCACGTCGTGCGGGCAGGAGATCACGCAGCCGGCACAGCCGGTGCACAGGCCCGGGTCGATGACCTGGCTCTTCAGTTCCTTCCACTGGGCCAGCCAGCGGGTGGACTGGACCTCTTCGAGCTTCTCGGGAGCCACCGTCATGGCGAGGAATCTACGTGACGCGGCACCCGCACCGCCCACCTCTGACCCAACCTGCTCCGACGGGACCCTGTGGCGGTCGCCCGCCCGGGTTGGCCGACGGCGCCATCTCGGGAAAGACTGACGTCCATGGACCTGAACTACCCCTCTGAAGCCGAAGAGTTCCGCGTCGAGATCCGCCAGTGGCTCGAGGACAACCTGCCGGCCGGCTGGTTCGACGAGGGCTTCAAGCTCTCGGCCGACGAGAAGGACAAGTTCAACGAGGAGTGGACCTCGAAGCTGTTCGAGGGCGGCTGGATCTGCGCCACCTGGCCCGAGGAGTACGGCGGCAAGGGCCTGTCGACCATGCAGGGCGTGGTGCTGGCCGAGGAGTTCGCCAAGGCCCGTGCCCCGATGCGCGCCGACTTCTTCGGCGACACGCTCGTCGGCCCGACCATCCTCATGAACGGCACCGAGGAGCAGAAGAAGTACTTCCTGCCCAAGATCCTCGACGGCTCGATGCGCTGGTGCCAGGGCTTCTCCGAGCCCGACTCCGGCTCCGACCTGGCGTCGCTCAAGACCACCGCCGTGCTCGACGGCGACGAGTGGGTCGTCAACGGCCAGAAGGTGTGGACCACCCAGGCCCAGTTCGCCGACTACTGCTTCGTGCTCGCCCGGACCGACCCGGACGTCAAGAAGCAGGCCGGCATCTCCTACCTGCTGGTGCCGATGAACCAGCCCGGCGTCGAGGTGCGCGGGATCGTCCAGCCTGACGGCACGGCCGAGTTCAACGAGGTCTGGTTCGCCGACGCCCGCTGCCCCAAGGAGAACGTCGTCGGCGGTCTGAACAACGGCTGGAAGGTCGCCAACGACACGCTCACCTTCGAGCGCGGCATGTCGGCGACGACCGGCTACCGGCGGTTCGCCGAGGAGTACCGGCTCATGGTCGAGGCGGCCACCGAGAACGGCAAGATCGACGACCCCCTCATCCGCCAGCGGCTGATGGAGTACTACACGAAGATCCAGATCCTCCGGATCAACGGCCTCCGTTCGCTCACGGCCACCGTGCAGGGCAAGCGCGACATGTCGGTCGCCGTGCTCGGCGCCACCAACAAGATGTTCTGGTCCGAGATGCACAAGGCCGCCATGGAGCTCGCGCTCGACATCTTCGGTGCCGGGTCGATGCTCTCGACCGCCGGCCCGACCTCGGGCGGCTGGCCGGCAGCAATGCGCGGCGAGGGCCGTCCGGCCTACGACGTCAGCCCCATGGTGTCGACCTTCTTCTTCTCCCGCTCCGAGACGATCTGGGGCGGTACGTCGCAGATCCAGCGGAACATCGTGGGCGAGAAGGTCCTGGGCCTTCCCCGGGAGCCCAAGCCGGCCGGCGCCGATCAGAAGGCCTGATCCGGTCCCTGTGACCTGTGCGGGGTGACCCGGTTCTGCCGGGGGCCACGACTACCGTGAGCAACTGACTTCGCGCCGTCGGTGCGGCCCGTGCCGTGCTGTCGCCGCCGTTGGTTCACCATGCCCCGACCTCCTGCCGACCCCGGACCTGATGACGCCCCCGTGCGGCGACGCCGCGACGGCGGTGCCGCGACGCAGGACCGGACCCGTCCGGCGCCGACCCGTCGGCGGGCGGCCAAGGGGTTCGGCATCGTGGGTGCCGTCGTGGTGGTCGCACTGGTGGCCGCCGTCGGCTACGGCGCCTGGAGCTACTTCCGTGTCAAGCGTGTCGGCGGTCTGAGCCTGAGCGCGTCGGTCAGCGACGAGCCGCAGAACTACCTCATCGTCGGCTCTGACAGCCGGGCCGGCGTGAAGAAGGGCTCACCCGGAGCGGGCGCGATGCTCGGCGGCGAGACCGGTGGGCAGCGGTCGGACAGCATCTCGATCGCCCGCATCGACCCGGGCAGCGACCGGATCGACATGCTGTCGATCCCCCGGGACCTGTGGGTGCCGATCGGCAAGTCGGGCAAGGAGCAGCGGATCAACACGGCGTACGCCAAGTCGACCCAGACGCTCATCGACACCATCGAGAGCGAGCTCAAGATCCCGATCAACCACTTCGTCGAGGTGGACTTCGTCGGGTTCCAGAACCTGGTGTCGGCGCTCGGCGGCGTCCCGATGTACTTCGACCACCCGGTCCGGGACCGCAACTCCGGCCTGCGGGTCCCGAAGGCCGGCTGTCAGGTGCTGGACGGCTACCAGGGCCTGGCGTTCGCCCGTTCCCGGCATCTCGAGTGGAACAACGGCAAGGGCTGGGTGACCGACCCGAGCGGCGACCTGGGCCGGATGACCCGCCAGCAGCTGCTCGCCCGAGCTGCCCTGGCCCGCACCCGTTCAATGGGGCTGACCGACACCCTGAAGCTCAAGGGCCTCGTCGACGCCGTGCTCGGCTCGGTCACCATCGACAAGTCGCTCGGAGTGAACGACGTGCTCGGCCTGGGCCAGCGCTTCTCCAAGTTCGACCCTGACCGGCTGCAGACGCACTCGATCCCCGTCGAGGGGTTCCGCACCAGCGGCGGCGCCTCGGTGGTGGCCATCAAGCCGACCGAGGCCGAACCGGTGCTCGACATCTTCCGCGGCACCACCAAGGTGGCGGTCACCACGACCACGACCCCTCCGCCGAAGATCGAGCAGGTCAGCGTGGACGTCCGCAACGCGTCGGGCCGTGACGGCGAGGGCCGCCGGGTGAGCTACGTCCTCGGTGGCGGCGGGTTCCAGATCGGTCT
>CAJANQ010000175.1 GCA_903941145.1 uncultured Actinomycetes bacterium | reverse complement strand
TCCAAGACGGTCTCGGCCGCCTCGGTGTCGAACAACACCTGGCCCGCCACGCGGTTCATCTACCACGTGACCAAGGCTGTTGACGCCTCCCCCGACGCTGCCACGGACAACGTGCTCGGCGGCGACGGCGGCAAGTCGGGTGCCGTGCGTGAGCTCACCGAGTTCATGTGCAAGACCTCGGCCAACCACTCGATCAACGAGGGGTCCGGGATCAGCAACTACGACGAGCTCACCAAGGCCTACGCGGACACCGGGTTCCTCCGTGTGCCCTCGACCGAGCGCACCAACGGCATCTGCCGAGTTGTTGCAGCTCCGTGATCCACGGCTCCTGAAGCTGGGCTGACGGACCCTTCCGTCAGTCCAGCCTTGGACCTACGACAACTCGTGGGGTGCGGCTCCGGCCGCACCCCACTGTCGCGTTCGGAGCCCGAACTGCGGGCGGTGCCCCGGCCTGGTTCACCCAAGCGTCACCACATCAGCACTTTCCGGCCATGTTGGATTCAGGACCCCTCCCTACCGTGAGCGATGTCGGTCCGACGGCCAGCGGACCGGGCGACGGAGGAACGTCATGAGCATCGACGAGCGGGACGACACCCACGCCATGGGGGTGGGGTCGGACGATGCTGCGGCGCAGGTGCGCGCCGTCGCCGAGGCGGCGGCCGAGGCCGTTGCCGTGATCGAGCACCACCGGGCCGAGCTTCGCGCCGCAGTTGCCGAGCTCACCGCCCTGCAGCGCGACCTCCGCAACGAGGTCCGGGCGCTCGCCGAGCAGCTCGGTACCGTCGCCGACGAGCTGGACCTTCCGGTGGCAGCCGCCGAACCCTCCGAACCGCGCCGTCGGTTCCGTCGCCGCTGACCCCATGTCCCTCGACCGACCGCTCGACCGTCCTCCACGGACGCCGGAGCGCCTCGCTGCACTTGCTCGCCAGCTCGAGGCCTCAGTGACGCGCCTCGACGCAGCGACCGCGACGCTCGTCGCGGCAGAGTCCAGGGCCGACCGGCTGGTGGGTTCGGTCTCGGCGCAGCTTCGTGACGTCGCCGATGCCGGCGAGGTCGACGTGCCGGTCATGGTGCCGCCGGCGGCACGCGGCGGCCGGTCGCTGCACCCTGCGGTGGTCGAGGCCGAGCACATCGTGCGGGCCCGCGCGCTGGAGCTCGCTGCGCAGCGACGGCGCGCCGACCGGTGGGCCGCTGCCGTGGAGCCCGGCGTGGTCGGGATCCTGGGCACGCTCGTTGCGCTCGCCGGAGGGCTGGCGATGTCGCTCGGCGCCGGCCGGCTTCCCGGTGACGCCATCTCCCGTGCGGCCGCGGCGCAGACCATGGTTGCCGGCCGCGACCCGCACCCCGAGGCGATCGGCTTCATCTGGGGGCCGTTCCCGACCATGTTCGAGGTGCCGTTCGCCTTCTTCCGACACCTGTGGCTGGGCTGGACGGCCAGCGCCGTTGCCGCCACGGCCGTCTCGGCCATCTGCTTCGGCCTGGTGCTGGCCCAGGTGGTCAGGTGGGGTCGTGACGGCGGTGCCCCCCGCTGGATGCGACTCACCGCGGTGGCCTTGCTGGCCGCCCACCCGCTGCTCCTGGTCTACGGCGGCAACGGCATGAGCGAGTGCTGCTGGATGCTGTTCCTGGTGATCGGCGTCCGGTCGCTCACCAAGTGGTGGGAGCACGACGACGTCGTGTCGCTGGCCATGGCGGGCATCGCGCTCGGTGCGGCCTACCTGACCCGCTACGAGACGGTGGCCACGGTGGCTGCGGCCGCTGTGCTGGTCGGTGTGGTGGCGTGGCGCCGCATGCCGTCCGACGGCAGCACGCCCACCAGCAAGGGCCGTGCGTGGGCGGCCGGGGTCGACCTGGCCGTGTTCTCGTTCCCGCCGGCTGCCGCGTTCTTTGGCTGGGCGCTGGCCTCCTGGGTCGTCATCGGCGAACCTTTTGCGCAGTTCAGCTCGCAGTACGGCAACAGCGCCCTGGTCGCCGCCAGCCAAGAGGGCAACGCAGCACTGGTGGGTGACGGCAGCGCGGCCGGCCGCCTGTGGTTCTTCGTCCGTCAGGCGTTCGTCGCCGCGCCAGTGCTGGTGCTGGTGGTCGGACTGGCCCTGTGGATCGGTGGACGGGTGGCCCGCCGCACGGCGGTGGCGGTGGCGGTGGTCGGCGCGCCGGTCGCGTTGCAGTGCCTCTTCGCAGTCCGGGGTCAGACCTTCCCTTGGTTCCGCTACGTCGTGCCGACGGTGCTGCTCACGGTCCTGGTGGCCCTGGCGGCCGGGGGGTCGTCGACGTGGATCTCGGGCCGCCGCTGGGTCAGGCCGTTCCTCGTGGCGGCGCTGGTGCCGGGCGTCGTCATGTC
>CAJANQ010000174.1 GCA_903941145.1 uncultured Actinomycetes bacterium | reverse complement strand
GGGACCGGCGGCCCGTCCCAGGCCGTTCGACATCGAGGCCGTGCTCGAGGCGTCCGACCTGGTTGGCGGGACCCCGGCCGAGACCGAGCCCGGTCTCCGCGAGGTGCAGGCGCCGCCGCCCGACGACGGCGCGTCGACGCAGGACGAGCCGTTCGACGGCCGCCTGTTCTGACCGCTCGCCCCGGGCCGCGTCCTACAGGTCGAGGTCCGGGAAGTCCGGGATCTCGAAGTCGGCGGGAAGGTCGACCTCGGCCGACTCGATGCCCAGCCGGGCGAGCCAGAGGCCGGGTGCGTCGATCTCGGCAGGCGTGGGCAGGTGCTCGGGGTCGTCCCAGAGGCGGGCGACGGCGTCCTCTCCGCCACGCGCCACGATGCCGCTGACGAACTCTGCGCCCCGGTCGAACGTGGCCTGGGAGAGTTCCAGGCCGAACAGCCGCTCCACGAACCGGCTGGCCGGTCCGGCCTCGACGCGTCGGCGGCGGAGCGCCTCGGTGACCCGCCCGTAGTCGGGCAGGAGCCGCTCGCCGACCGTGTCGAGCACGTGGTCGACGTAGCCCTCGACGGTCGCCACGAGCGTGTCGATGTGGACCATGAGCGCGCGCTGGTGGTCGGACTGCATGGCGCCGAGGAGCAGGTCAGGATCGCCCGCGAGCTGCTGGAGCGCCTCCATCTCGGGCTCGGACCCGCCGAGCATCTCGTCGATGCCGAGCGACGAGATCCGGCGTTCGATCTCCTCCGGGTCCGTCGAGAAGCTCGACGCGTACTCGGTGAGCAGGTCGTGCAACCGCGCCCGGACGTGCGGAACGGCCAGGACGTGGTGGTGGGTGACGTCGGACAGGCACACCCAGAGGCGCACCGTGTCGGCCGGAAGGCTCCACTCCTCGGCGAACTCGTCGACGTTGGACAGCACGAGCGTCAGCGGGGCGTCCTCGGCTCGCGGCACCGGGAGCTCGTAGTGGCCGAGCGCCCGGGCGGCGACGTGTCCGGCGGTCGTGCCCGCCATCATCCCGAGCATCATCGGGCCCATCATCGCCATGAGCTGCTCAAGCATCGGGCCGGTGGGCATGCCACCCATTCCGGGCAGCCCCATCGCCGGGTGCTCACCGCCCTCGTCGCCCAGCTGGCCGAGCTGCGCCCGGAGCGCCGCCTCGACCGAGGAGCTGATGCGTTCGAGCAGGGGCCGGTGGTCGGACAGGAACCGGCGGGCCCACTGAGTCCGATTGAGCGCCTCGACACGGATGGCACCGTCACCGCCGAGACCGGTGACGTCCTGCACCTGCAGCTCGGCCACCCGGGCCAGCTGCTCGACCGCGATGCGGTCGGCAGGGTCCACGTTGGGGTCGGTCCGGCCCTCGTTGGCGACCGTGCCGGCCAGCTGTGCTGCGGTCTCCCACGAGTCGGCGCCGCCGCCGGTGAACATGCGGCTGATGTCGCGGAGGAAGAAGTTGAGGGCGCCGAACGGGTCGTCCTCGCCGTTGCCTGGCCCGAAGGGACCGGAGTCGCTCATGCCCCGATGCTACGGGTCGCCAGCGGGGCCTGCGGAGCGGGAAGATGTGCGGGTCATCAGCGAGCGCCCGTCGGGGGCGGTGCAGGGAGCAGGACGATGCTGACGGTGGGGATCGACGCCACGGACACCGAGCTGGGCCGGACGGTCGCGGCCTTGTCCGCGGCCGACCCCGAGGTGGCGGCTGCCGTCCCGGCCGGGCCGGAAGGTCCGGCGTTGGTCGACGCACTCGTCCTGCTGGCGCCGGGGGAGGGGCACGACGTCGGCGGGACCTCGGTGCCCGGGACCGACGTCGCGGCCGCCCGGGCGCTGCTCTCCTCCACGACGGCCTCGACGGTGGTCGTGCTGTCGACCGCGATGGTCTACGGCGCCCGCCCGGACACTCCGGTCCCGCTGACCGAGGGCGCTCCGGTCCAGCCGGAGCCCGGCTCCCGGTACCCGGAGGACCGCGCTGCGCTCGAGCGGGCCGTTGTGGACTGGCGGCGGGACCGGCCCGGCACGACGGTCGCAGTGCTGCGTCCGTCGGTGTGCGTCGCGCCCTCCGCAGCGCCCCGGTGGCTCGAGCGGTCGGCGTGGCACGCTCGGTCGCTGCGCCAGGTCGGCCGTGACCGTCCTGCGCAGTTCCTCCACCTCTACGACCTGGCCCGGGCCGTCGAGCACGCTCGTCGGCACCGCCTCGACGGCGTGTTCAACGTCGCCCCCGACGGCTGGTTGTCGGCGCGGGAGCAGCTCGAGCTGGTGGGCGCCGGCCGCCCGCCGCGGATCACGGCGCCGGCAGCCGCCGCGTGGACCCGGCTGCGCTGGTGGGTCGGCCTGGGCTCGACCCCACCAGACCTTGCGCCGTACGCCCGGTACCCGTGGGTCGTGGCCAACGACCGCCTCCGGGCCGAAGGGTGGACGCCCGAGTTCACCAACGAAGAGGCGTTCGTGGTCGGCCACCGCCCCGGCTGGTGGTCCACGTTGACACCTGACCAGCGGCAGATCGTGGCGCTGGGCGGCTCGGTGGCCGGCGTCGCTGCGGTCGTGGTGGCTGGGGCGGTCGCACTCCGCGGCGGCCGCCACCACTGAACCCGGTGACGATGGGCGACGTCTAGCTGGACGGCTGTGACCGCACGGTCAGCACGACCGTGAGCGGCGTCCCGGCCCGCTCGACCTGCACCTCGAGCTCCTGGCCGACCTGGGCGCGGTGCACGGTCCGGGCCAGCTGCGTCATCGACGTCACGACGCTGCCGTCGACGGCGACCACCACGTCGCCGGGAAGGACGCCCGCGGAGTCTGCCGGCCCGTCCACGGTCACGGCGGTGACGGTGGCCCCGAGCTGCCGGCCGGTCGCCGACTCGCCGTAGGCCACGTCGTGACCGGTGATGCCGATCCACGGGTGGTCCACCGTGCGGCCGCGGGACAGGACCACCGCGGTGCGGACCAGGTTGGGGGCCGTCAGCACTGCGACCCTCCCGTCGTCAGGTGCGGCGGCAACGATCCCGACGAACTGGCCGTCGCTCGTGAACACCACGCCGTCGCCGCGCTGGCCGATGCCGGGGGCGTCGGTCTGAAACACCTCTGTGACCACGCCGTCGTCCCGGGTCAGGTCCTGGCCGGTGCTGCGCACGTTGCCGTTGCGCCACATGAGCCGGGAGCCGTCGTCGTCGGCGCGCACCGCCATGACCTCTGCGCCGACCTTGGGCTGGGCGGCCGTCGGGACGGTGCGGCAGGACGCACCCGACATCCGCACCAGCGCAACGTCGTCCACCTGGTCGACCGCGACGATGGTCGCCGCAGCGGGGCGCTGGCCGGTGCACGCTGCCCGCAGCTGCCGTGCGCCCTCGAGGAGCGACGCGCGCACCAGGACGTGGCCGCGCCGGTCGACGGCGACGCCCGTGGCCATCTGAGTCTGCCCGCCGGAACTGAAGGCGATCGTGGCGACGGTCGGGCCGATCACCTCGCTCGGGGCAGCGGTCGCCGTCTGGCCCCGGTCGGCGCGTCCGATCGCGATGCCGACTGCGAGCAGGCCAACTGCGGCCAGCACGAGCAACAGCGAGAGGTGCCCGCCTCGCCGTCGGTCGGTGTCGTCCGCCTTGGCGCGCCCGGCCTCGCTGGGGTGCTGCCACGGTCGGTCTGCGGGCGGGAGCGGCGATGCGCCTGTTGTCGGCTCCTCGTTCCCGTCGTCCACGGCTGGTCAACTTACCGACCCCGGGCCCGCAGGTGACCGCGGCCCCGCGGTTCCCTACGATTGCGCCGTGCCCAGTTCTCCCGCCGCCGGTCCCGCCGCGCCCGAGCCGCCCCTCGAGGGCGACGACTGGCTGGGCTGTACGTCCGCGCCGCTGCCGGTGGCGCTGGCGGGGGAGTGGGTCGTGCGCCCGGACTGCGGCGCGGTCGTCGTGTTCACGGGGACGGCCAGGGACCACGCCGAGGGACGGGACGGCGTGACGCTCCTGGCCTACGAGGCCTACGAGTCCCAGGTGGTGCCGGCGCTCGAACGGGTGGTTGCCGACCTGCGGGCGACCTGGCCCACGGTGGGCCGGACCGTCGTCCTGCACCGGACCGGCGAGGTCGCGCTGGGTGAGGCCGCCGTGGTGGTGTCCGTGTCGGCCCCGCACCGGGACGAGGCGTTCGAGGCGGCCCGGTTCGCGATCGACACGGTCAAGGCGGTCGCACCCATCTGGAAGAAGGAGCGCTGGGCCGGCGGGGACGACTGGGGGACCGGGGCGACAGACCTTGCAGGGAGCCCGGTTCGGCCTTTGGGGGCTCCGGGCGCGAGCATGGGCGGGTCATGAGCAACCTCGTCTATCTCTTGATCGCGGTCGTGATCAGCGTCGTCGGTGTGCTGGCCGTCTGGTACCGCGGTCGTCCGCCCACCTCGCCGAGCTCCAGCATCGACCAGTTCAGCGAGAAGATGCGCGCCCTGGCTCCCCAGGACGACGAGCCCCAGGGTCCCTCCGACCCGCTCCGCAGGAGGGGCTGACACTGGCACGCGACCTGGCGATCGACCTGGGCACGGCGAACACGCTCGTCTACGCCCGGGGTGAGGGCATCGTGCTGAACGAGCCCTCCGTGATCGCGCTCAACAGCCGGACCAACGAGGTCCTGGCGATGGGTCGCGAGGCGTCCAAGATGATCGGCCGCACGCCGAGCTACATCGTGGCGGTGCGTCCCCTCCGCAAGGGCGCCATCACCGACTTCGAGGTCACCCAGGAGATGATCCGCCTCCTGCTGCGGCGAGTCGGCGTGAACCGGTTCAACCGTCCTCGGGTGGTCATCTGCGTGCCGTCGGCCATCACCGCCGTCGAGAAGCGTGCGGTGACCGAGGCCGCCCGCAAGGCAGGGGCCATCGAGGCCCAGCTCATCGAGCAGCCGATGGCCGCTGCCATCGGTGCCGGGCTGCCCATCAACGAGCCGACCGCCAACATGGTCGTCGACATCGGTGGCGGCACCACCGAGACCGCGCTCATCTCGCTCGGCGGCGTGGTCGCACTGCAGGCGGTGCGTGTCGGCTCGTTCGACATCGACGCCGCGCTCATCACCCATATCCGCCGGTCCTACGGGATCGCCATCGGCGAGCAGACCGCCGAGGAGATCAAGATCCTCATCGGCTCTGCCCACCCGACGCCCGACGAGGTGCGGGCCGAGGTCCGTGGCCGCGAACTCATGTCGGGCCTGCCCAAGACCATCGTGCTGACCGCCGCCGAGGTGCGGCAGGCCATCGCTGACCCGGTGAACTCGATGGTCGACTCGGTGCTCGCGTGCGTTGCCGAAGCGCCGCCGGAGCTGGCCCAGGACCTGATCGAGAAGGGCATCTACCTGGTGGGTGGCGGCTCGCTGCTCAAGGGTCTGGACCTCCGGCTGTCGAACGAGTCCGAGGTCCCGGTGCGCATGGTGCGACAGCCCCTCGAGTCGGTGGTGCTGGGTGCAGGTCGCGTGATCGAGTCCTACGAGGAGCTCCGCGACATGTTCATGGGCGCCCGCCGCTGACGCTCCGCACCTCGAACTCGTGACGCCGTGGTCCACAGAGGGACCAACGTGTCACGAGCTCGACGGGGGAGCGGCTGCGAGTGGGCACCGCGGTGCGCGACCCACGAACTACATTTCCGGTGTTGGTGCCAGCACGGTGCCGGAACAGGGGTTCGGGGACGGTGTCCTTGCTCGAGGTGACGGACGTGGGCGTGCGCTTTGGCGGCGTCGTCGCGCTCGACGGCCTCTCGTTCACCATCGAGCCCGGCCAGGTCTGCGCCCTCATCGGACCCAACGGCGCCGGTAAGACCACGCTGTTCAACGTCGTCTCCCGCCTGTACGAGCCCACGAACGGTTCGGTCCGGTTCGAAGGGACCGACCTGCTGGCCCTCCCGCCGCACCGCATCGTCGAGCTCGGTGTGGCGCGCACGTTCCAGAACCTGGCGCTGGTGCCCGGCCTGACCGTGCTCGAGAACGTCATGGTCGGCGCCCACGCCCGCTCCTCGGGAGGGTTCTGGGCCTGCACGCTCCGACTGCCCCCGGTGCGGGGCGAGGAGCGACGGGTCCGGGAGCGCTCCCGCGAGATCCTCCACCGCCTCGGACTGTCGGGCATCTCCCACCTGCCGTGCGCCGGCCTGCCCTACGGGACGCTCAAGCGCATCGAGTTCGCCCGGGCGCTCGCTGCAGAGCCCAAGCTCCTGATGCTCGACGAGCCCGCCAGCGGCCTGGCCCACGGCGAGGTCGACGAGCTCGGTGCTGCGATCACCGAGATCCGTGACGAGTTCGCCCTGACGGTCCTGCTCGTCGAGCACCACATGTCGATGGTCATGTCGATCTCGGACAAGGTCGTGGTGATGGACCTGGGCCGCAAGATCGCCGAGGGCACGCCCGCCGAGGTCCAGCAGGACCCCCAGGTCATCGCCGCCTACCTGGGGAGCTCGGCATGAGCCTGCTCTCCGTCCGTGGGCTGCGGGCCGGGTACGGCCTGGTCGAGGTGCTCTTCGGGATCGACCTCGAGGTCGACGAGGGTGAGCTCGTCGTCGTGCTCGGCTCCAACGGTGCCGGCAAGACGACCACGCTCCGGGCGGTCTCCGGGATGATCGAGGCCCAGGGCGAGATCCTCTTCGACGGCCAGCGCATGAACGGCAAGCGTCCCGACCAGTTCCTTGCCGCTGGCATCGCCCACGTCCCGCAGGGCCGCGGCACCATTACCGACCTCACTGTCGAGGAGAACCTGCGGATCGGCGCCTGGACCCGCAAGGACGGCGAGGTCGCCGCAGACATCGACCGCTGGTACGAGACCTTCCCCCGGCTGGGCGAGCGCCGTGAGCAGCTGGCGGGATCGATGTCGGGCGGCGAGCAGCAGATGCTCGCCATCGCCCGGGCGTTCATGTCACGGCCGCGGCTGCTCCTGCTCGACGAGCCGTCCCTCGGCCTGGCCCCGCTCGTCACCGCCGAGGTGGTCGACCGGCTGCGCAGCGTGACCGCCGAGACCGGCGCGGCGGTCCTGCTCGTCGAGCAGAACGCGGACCTGGCGCTGGGCTTCGCCGGCCGCGCCTACGTGCTCGAGGCCGGGACGATCGCGCTCAGCGGCGCCGCGGCCGACCTGAAGGGCGACGAGCAGGTGCGCCGGGCGTACCTGGGGTTCTGACGGTGGTGACGGCATGAACAACTTCCTCCAGGTGCTCGTGGTCGGGATCGGCGACGGTGCCGTGTACGCCATGCTCGGCCTGGGCCTGGTCGTGATCTACCGGTCGACCGGCCTCCTGAACTTTGCGCAGGGCGAGCTCGCCATGTTCTCGACCTTCATCACCTGGACGATCTGGGAGGTCGGGGTGCCGCTGCCGCTGGCAGTCCTCGGCGGCATGGTCGGCGGGTTCTTGGTCGGCGCGCTCCTGCACCAGGTGGCGGTCCGGCCCCTCGGCGACCCGCACCTGCGCCCGCTGGCCACCGTGATCGTGACCATCGGCCTCTTCCTGGCGGTGAACGGCGCGGCCCAGCTGATCTGGGGCACGCTCGACAAGGACTTCCCCAAGCTGTTCGGCGAGGGGCAGATCACCCTCGGCGGCGTCGCAATCGCGTGGCAGAAGATCGGCGCGGTCCTGGTGCTCGCACTCATGGTCCTGGGGTTCTGGTTCCTGTTCCAGCGCACCAAGATCGGCCTGGCCATGCGGGCGGTGGCCTCCAACTCCGAGTCCTCCGCGCTGGTCGGCGTGCCGGTACCGCGGCTGCTCATGCTCGGCTGGGGCCTGGCCGCCGCTGTGGGCACCGTCGCCGGTGTGTTCACCGCCCCCGGCCTGGGGCTCGGGTCCAACCTCATGCAGCTCACGCTCATCTTCGGGTTCGCGGCCATCACCCTGGGCGGCTTCGACAGCCCGCTGGGCGCCGTGGTCGGGGGCATGGTGGTCGGGATCATGACCTCGGTCCTGCCGCAGTACCTCCCGATCTTCTCCAAGATGCGCCTCGCCCCGGCGTTCCTGCTGATCCTCCTGGTCCTGCTGTTCCGCCCGCAGGGGCTCTTCGGTCGCAAGCAGGTGGAACGCGTATGAGCACCTCCGCGCACGACCGCACCGCGCGGGAGCGATGGGTCCGTGGCGGCATCTGGCTGGCCGTGGCCGTGGTGCTCCTGGTCCTTCCGACGCAGTTCCCGGAGTTCCGGGTCGAACAGTTCTGCTCGTGGATGGCACTCGCCGTCGCGGCCTGCGGGCTCAACGTGCTCACCGGCTACAACGGCCAGATCTCGGTCGGCCACGGCGCCCTGTACGGCGTCGGCGCCTACACCACCGCCATCCTGATCACGAAGGCGGGCTGGCCCATGCTGGCGGCCGCAGTCGCAGCCGCCGTCGTCTGCTTCGTGGTCGGCGTCGTGATCGGTCTTCCGGCGCTGCGCATCAAGGGCCTCTACCTGGCCCTGGTCACTCTGGCCGTCGCGACGCTGTTCCCGCTCGTCATCGAGCAGTTCCCTGGCCTCACCGGTGGCAGCAATGGTCTGGCCATCACGAGCCCCCGGCTCTACCGGGGCGTGGTGCGGGACAAGCCGATCGTGTTCGAGCCCGCGTTCGGCCTGGCGGGCGACCAGTGGAAGTACTACCTGTTCCTGGCCGCGACGGTGGTCTGCTTCCTGCTTGCTCGGAACCTGGTCCACAGCCGCATGGGCCGTTCGCTCGTCGCGATCCGTGACAACGAGACCGCGGCCGAGGTCTCTGGCGTGCCGGTGGCCACGGTCAAGATCCTCACCTTCGGGATCTCGAGCGCGCTGGCCGGTGTGGGCGGCGCGATCTTTGCCCTCAACAACGCCCGGGTGAACCCCAGCTCGTTCACGATCGTCGTGTCGATCTACCTGCTCGTCGCCGTCGTCACCGGTGGTGCCGCCAGCATCGTCGGCCCGGCCATCGGCGCCGTGCTGTTCGGCGTGTTCACCGACGTCGTGTCGCCGTCGCTGCCGGCCCGCTACCAGCCCGCGACGCCCGTCATCCTGGGCGTCCTTCTGATCGTCCTCATGCTCACCGCACCCGGCGGCATCGTCGGAATCGCGCAGAGTTTGCGGACGCGTGCCACTGCCCGACGGCTACGGTCGTCGAGCGAGGGAACTACTGGGCCAGCGACAGCGGCCTGATCGATCTCCACCACCCACTACAGGAGCAAGACACATGACCTCACGTACCTGGAAGCGAGCGATCCCGCTCGTCGTCGCCCTGGCCGTCGTGGCCTCGGCGTGCGGCGGCCGCGAGTCCGACTCGTCGAGCAGCAGCACCACTGCGGCAGCCACCAAGGCGTTCATCAACCCCGCCGACGACTGCACCGACTACCAGGGCACTGCCGGCATCACGGGCGACACGATCAAGGTCGGCACGATCCGTCCGGCCTCGGGCCCGTACGCGGTCTACGACCAGGTCACCACCGGTCTCGGTGCCTACTTCACCGCCCAGAACGCTGCGGGTGGCATCACCGCCGGCGACGGCAAGAAGTACAAGGTCGAGCTGGTCAAGGAGGACGACGGGTACGACCCGGGCCGGACCCCTGCCGTGGCCAAGAAGCTCGTCGAGCAGGACAAGGTCTTCGCGCTCGTCGGCGTGATCGGCACCAAGAACAACGAGGCCATCCGCGACTACATGAACGAGGCCTGCGTGCCGAACCTCGCGCTGGCCACCGGCTCGCCCGAGTGGGGCAAGGCCAACGAGTTCCCGTGGTACATCTCGGCGCTCCCGTCGTACGCCACAGAGGCGCACGCCTGGGTCGAGTACCTGAAGACGGCCAAGCCCGAGGCCAAGATCGCCCTGCTCTACCAGGACGACGACTTCGGTCTGGCCTACAAGAACGCCATCACCAAGGCGATCAAGGGCACCAAGATCACCCTCGTCGCCGACCAGAGCTTCAACCCGCTCTCTGGTGGCACCACCGAGGCAGCCACCACGCAGCTGTCGCAGTCCGGCGCCGACGTGTTCATCGTCGGTCTGGGCGGTACCCCGTGCCCCAAGACCCTGTCGTTCGTGCCCGAGACCTGGAAGCCGACCACCATCATCTCGGTGACCTGCGGCTCCAAGACGGCGCTGGCTCTCGCCGGCGGCAAGGACCAGGGCGTGCT
>CAJANQ010000173.1 GCA_903941145.1 uncultured Actinomycetes bacterium | reverse complement strand
GTGTAGTAGAGCCCGGCGTAGTGGGCGCCCCACGCGAGCGGCAGGAACATCGGCCCGTTCTCGACCCCGAGCGCCACGTGGTCCCCCGGCTCGAGGCCCAAGGACCGCAGCAGGTTGGCGAACTGGCAGGCGGTGCGGTGCAGCTCGGCGTAGGTCACGACCTCGCCGGAGCCCGCCATGACCACGGCGGGACGGTCAGGGGCGGAGGCCGCGAACTTGCCGGGGTAGTGGCGCTCTTCCATGGTGGGTGAACTTAGCGGTGGGCGCGTTAGCGTCCCGTGCATGTCTGACACCGTGACCGACGACGAGACCCGGGTCCGCCAGCTGTGCGAGGAGCTGCTCGCAGCGTGCCCGCCGGACTCCGTGACCGAGCAGGCCTTCCTCGAGGCCCAGTACGACAAGGGCCTGGCCTGGGTGCAGTTCCCCGAGGGCGTCGGCGGGCTCGGCATCAGCCCCAAGTTCCAGAAGACCGTGGTCGAGACGCTCGGACGCGCCGGCGCCCCGATCGGCGGCGCCAAGAACCCGATCGGGTACGGCATGTGCGGCCCGGCGGTGGTCGTGCACGGCACCGACGAGCAGAAGACGCTCCTTCGGTCGCTGTTCTCGAACGAGCACATCTGGTGCCAGCTGTTCTCCGAGCCCGGCGCCGGCTCCGACGTCGCCTCGCTCGCCGCCAAGGCAGAGCGTGACGGCGACGAGTGGATCGTCAACGGCCAGAAGGTCTGGACCACGCTGGCCCACATCTCCCGCTACGGCCTCCTGATCGCACGGACCGACCCGGAGCAGCTCAAGCACAAGGGGATCACGGCGTTCATCGTCGACATGGAGGCCCCCGGTGTCGAGGTGCGACCGCTCCGCCAGATGACCGGCGAGGCCGAGTTCAACGAGGTGTACTTCACCGACGTCCGCATCCCGGACTCGATGCGCCTCGACGCAGTGGGCGAGGGCTGGCGGGTCTCCATCACCACGCTCATGAACGAGCGGGTCTCCATCGGCGGCGGAACGCCACCCCGCGGCTCCGGCCCGATCCGCCACCTCGTCGAGCTGTGGCAGAAGGTCGGCCACGACGACGCCGTCCAGCGCGACCAGGTCACTCGGCTGTGGATGCAGGCCGAGGTCAACCGGCTCACCAACCTGCGCGCCGCACAGAACCGCAAGGCCGGCACCCCAGGCCCCGAGGGCTCCGTCGCCAAGCTGGCGATGGCCGAGCTCAACAAGCAGATCTACGCGATGTGCATGGACCTGCTGGGTCCCGAGGGGATGCTCTACGACACGTACACCCTCAGCCGTCCCCGCCACGCGCTCTTCACCGACGACCTCCACAAGAACTTCCTGCGGGCCCGCGCCAACTCGATCGAGGGCGGCACCTCCGAGGTGCTCCGCAACATCTTGGGCGAGCGAGTGCTGGGTCTGCCCGGCGACGTCCGGGTCGACAAGGACCGGCCGTGGAACGAGGTCCCCCGCTCGTAACGAGCCACACCTGGGCGGCACGGTCCGCGTAGGTTGGGGCGCATGCCCCGTCGTACCAAGATCGTCGCCACCATCGGCCCAACCTCCGACGCCCCGGCGGTGCTGCGCCAGCTGGTGGAGGCGGGGATGGATGTGGCCCGGCTCGGTCTGGCCCACGGCAGCCTGGACGAGTCGATCGCCCGGTACCACGCTGTTCGCGCCGCTGCGGCCGAGGCCGGTCGACCTGTCGGGGTCCTGATCGACCTGCCGGGTCCGAAGGTCCGGCTGGCATCGTTCGGCGAGGAGGCCGTGACCCTCGCGACCGGCAGCGAGGTCATGCTCGTCCCCGGCCAGGAGCGTTCCGTGGCCGGCTCGCTCGGCGTGGACTACGAGCAGCTGCTCAGCGACGTCCATCCCGGCGACATCCTCGCCGTGGGGGACGGGTCCGTCTCGTTGCGGGTCGAGTCGGTCGACGGCGACCGGGCGCTGGCGACAGTGACCTACGGCGGTGTGGTGCAGGGCCGTCCCGGCCTGCACGTCCCGTCCGACCGGCTCGGGATCCACGCCCCGACCCCCGAGGACCTCCGCAAGCTCGACGCGTTCCTGGAGCTCGGCGTCGACATGGTGGCGCTCTCGTTCGTGCGGAGCGCGGCCGACATCCGTCAGCTCGGCGTCGAACCGCACCCGCGGGGGCCGCTCGTCGTCGCGAAGATCGAGACCCGGGCGGCCGTCGAGAACCTCGAGGGGATCATCGAGGCGTCGGGCGCCATCATGATTGCCCGCGGCGACCTGGGCACCGAGCTGGGGATCGAGGAGCTGCCGCACCTGCAGAAGCGCATCATCCGTGAGTGCATCGCCCTGGGCCGGCCCATCATCACGGCCACGCAGATGCTGGAGTCGATGGTCACGGCGCCACAGCCCACCCGGGCCGAGGTGTCCGACGTCGCCAACGCCGTGTTCGACGGTTCGTCGGCCGTCATGCTGAGCGGCGAGACGGCCGTGGGTATCGACCCCGTCAACGCGGTGCGGACCATGGCCAGCATCACCGAGCGGGCCGATGCCGAGTTCGACTACGAGGGCTGGGCCCGCCGCATCCGCCACGTCCGCCGCGAGGCGGTCGGCAGTGGCGAGGCCCGCATCACCGACGCCATGACCGCCGCCACGTGGCGTGCGGCGACCGAGTCGAACGTGAGCGCCATCATCTGCATCTCCGACTCCGGTTTCACCGTGCGGGCCATTGCACGGTTCCGGCCCGAGATGCCGATCATCGGCTTCAGCCCGAACGAGCGGACGGTACGGCAGCTCACGCTCAGCTGGGGTACCACCCCGGTCCAGACCGGTTCGACGGTCGACAACCTGCGCATGATGGACGAGCTGGTCGCACAGGCCAGGGACCAGGGCTACGTCCGGTCCGGCGAGCTGGTGGCCGCCCTCGCCGGAGCCGGCGGCCACCGCACCGCGGCCACCGACGTGCTGCGGCTGCTCCGGGTGCCGTGACCGGACGCCCCGTCCGGGAGCGGTGCGCGCTGGCCGGGCTGGCCGCTCAGCGGTGGCGGCCCGACGTTCCGGCCGGCCCGCCGGTCCTCCTGCTGCACGGTGCCATGGACCGCGCCGACAGCTTCGCCCGCACGGCACGCCGGCTCGACGGACGCGACGTCGTTGCCGTGGACCGGCGCGGCTACGGCGGCTCGGCCGGGAGCGGACCCACTGACGTCGCCGGCCATGCCGACGACGTGTGCGCCGTGCTCGACGAGCTCGGAGGGGGGTGGGTCCTGGGCGGCCACAGCCTTGGCGGCACCGTGGCGCTCGCAGCAGCGGCCTCCGGCCATCCGGGCGTGCTCGGCATCGCCATGTTCGAGAGCCCTGCGCCCTGGCTCGAGCCCGACACGCTCGCCCGCGTCGGCGGCGGAGCGCTCGAGGTCGCCGACGTCGACGGCCCGGACGACGCGGCGGAGTTCTTCTTCCGTCTGATGGTCGGCGACGACGCGTGGGACCGGCTCGGCGATCCGTTCCGGTCGGCGCGGCGGGCCGAGGGCCCCGCACTGGTCGCCGAGCTGCGCGACCTGGCCTCGGGACGCGTCCTGGCAGACCTGTCGGCAGTGCGCGTGCCGGTGTCCGTGGGGCACGGGGCTGCGCGCGGCGACCTCTT
>CAJANQ010000172.1 GCA_903941145.1 uncultured Actinomycetes bacterium | reverse complement strand
TGGCGATGGTGGTCCCCGCCGGGCGGGTCGACCCGGTCCAGCGGGTGCTCCACGAGGCAGCGGAGATCGGCGACCAGCGCACCATCGAGCAGGACATCGAGTTCGCGCTCAACCAGGTCGTGGAGATCGCGCTCCGGGCGCTGTCGCCCGCGGTCAACGACACGTTCACTGGCCGTACCTGTGTGGACTGGCTGGGCGACGCGCTCCGCAAGATCGGCGAGCGGCCGGACCCGACGGGCGGTCTGTGCGACGACGCCGGCGTGGTCCGTCTGGTCGAGCCGCCGCTCAAGTTCTCGCGTCTGCTCCGCAACAGCTTCGACGCCATCCGTCAGTCCGCGGCCTCGAACCCGGCCATCACGCTCCGGATGTTCGACTCGCTGGTGCTCCTCGTGCAGACCGTGGACCTCTCCAACGTCGAACCGGTCGCGGCCTACGCCGAGGTGCTCCGGGAGTCGGCGACGGCTTCGGCACTCGCCACGCAGGACGCGGCCGACGTGGCGGACCGCTACCAGCGGGTGCTGGCGGCGGTGGCCGCCCGGCCTGACTGACTGCTGGCCGCCGGTCGAGAAGCCGGACGGTTCACGGGACCCGGGCGGTACCGTGGTCGCCAATGGACCCGAGGACGCGTGACGCCTGGGCTGCAGCCCGTCCCGGACGCGGCCATGCGGTCGACGCCGCCTGCATCGCGCCGTGGGTCACCCTCGAGCTCGACCCCACCGGTTGGGTCTACGCGTGCTGCGCCAACCAGATGTACCCGCTCGGCCGCATCGGCGAGGACCGGTTGACCGACCTGTGGGGCGGTGCCCGGCAGGGCGTGCTCCGCGAGGCGCTCGGGCGTTGGGACATGAGTGTGGGCTGTGCGTCGTGCCGCTGGCACATGGACCACGGCCGGTTCGACCCGGACGCTGCGGTCTACGACCGGTACCCGCTCACCGAGGCGGCGCCGGCCGGTCCGGTCGCCATGACGTTCGCACTGTCCAACCGCTGCAACCTGGCGTGCGTCATGTGCACGCCCGAGCTGTCGTCGACGCTGCGTCGCCAGGCCGGGCTGCCGCCGATCGACTCGCCCTACGACGACGCCTTCTACGAGGACCTTGCTGGCTTCCTCCCCGGTCTGCAGTACGCGAAGTTCCTGGGCGGCGAGCCGTTCCTGATCCCCGAGCACTTCCGGGTCTGGGACCTCATGGCCGAGGTCGGCGGGCCGGATCGCATGCAGGTCACCACCAACGGCACCGTGTGGACCGACCGTGTGGCCGACGTGCTCGACCGCTGGTCGTTCGACGTGACGGTGTCGATCGACGGGGCGAGCGCCCAGATGTACGAGGCGATCCGGGGCGGCTCGGACTTCGAGCAGGTGGTGCGCAACGTCGGCCGGCTGCGCGACGTGTGCCGGGCCAAGGGTACGGAGCTGCGGCTGTGCTTCTGCCTGATGGACCGCAACTCCCACGAGCTCGCGCCGTTCCTCCGGTGGGCCGACGAGCTCGGGGCCGAGGTGAGCATCAACCTGGTGTCCGACCTGGGCCTTGCCCTGCACGACCTGCCGGCCGCAGACCTGGAGGGTGTCTGGTCCCGCTGGTCCCGCGACACCGCGATGGTGGACGGTCTGGCCCCCCGGCTGCGCGAGCAGTGGGACATCCAGATGGTCCAGCTCGAACGGGTCCTGTCCGAGCGCCGCGACGGCGTCCCGGCCCCGCCCCGGCAGGCGCAGGCCGCGGTGGACTGGTCGTGGCACGTGTCGGCCGACGCCGTCGGCGCACTGCAGCGCACCGCCGGGATGACCGACGTCGCCGTGCAGCGTGACCGGCTGGCGGCGTGGTCCGGCGGCGACGTGGCCGTCCTCATGCTGGCGGCTGACGGTGCGGTGACGGACTGCGTGTCCCCGCACCCGCGTCTCGGGCTGGACGGCACCCTCATCGGCCGACCGCTCGACGAGGTGGTGCCGGCGTTCGAGAGGGCCGACGGCCGCCGCACCTGGATCCTGGGCGACGAGGTCGTCGACGACGTCCGCGTCCGCACCGTGGTGCTGAGCGATCAGCAGCCGGAGCGCGGGGTCGCGGGGTCTGTGGTGCGCATGGTGCTCGGCGCCTCCGGCGAGGTCTGGGTGCTCCTGGTGGCCGAGGATCGCATGTACGACCGGGCTCCCGGCACCGTGGCGGTCGACCCGCCGTCGCGGCGCGGCTCGCCCTAGCCCGGGGCCTCCGCCGGGCGGTTCAGGCCGGGATGCCGGCGGTGATGAGCGCTGCGGCCTCGTTGCCCGGGAGCGGCGGTGAGAACAGGTACCCCTGTCCGGTGGTGCAGCCCATCTCCGCGAGCGCGTCGCGTTGGAGCGTGGTCTCGATGCCCTCGCCGACGATGCCGAGCTCGAGGGTGTCGCTGAGCGCGACGGTGGCGGCGACGACGGCGTCGTCGAAGTCGTCGCCCGGGATCCCCTGGGTGAACGTGCGGTCGATCTTGATGGTGTCGACCTGCAGGTCGCGCAGCGACGCCAACGAGGCGAACCCCGTCCCAAAGTCGTCGACCGCGACGCGCACCCCGGCCAGCACCAGCGAGGCGATGTTGGCGTTGGCGGTCTCGGGCTCGGCGACGAGCGCGGTCTCCGTGATCTCGATGCCGATGTCGGACGGCTGCAGGCCGGCGCGGTGGACGGTGTCGAGCAGCACCTCGGCGGTGTCGGCCTCGACCAGCTCCCTGGCCGAGACGTTGAGCCACAGGCGGACCAGCGCCGACAGCCCGGGCCGCGGCCAGCTGGCGAACTCGTTGCAGGCCTTCTCCCTGAGGGCGCGGTCCAGACGGGTGATGAGGCCCGAGGTCTCGGCGTGCTCGACCCACTCGGCCGCGGGGACCAGCGTCCCGTCGGGCTGCCGCCACCGGGCCAGCGCCTCGAACCCGACGATCCGGCCGGTGCGCAGGTCCACCTCGGGCTGGAACCACGGCTCGAACTCGTCGTGCTCCACGGCTGCCCGGAGCGCCTGCTCGGTGGTGACCCGCTGGTGGACCTCGGCGCTGATGTGGTCGTCGAAGAACTCGAACCTGTCGCCATGTCGACGCTTGGCCCGGTACATCGCCAGGTCGGCCTGACGGACCAGGTCCTCGGCGTCGCCCCGGCCGCGCGAGGTCGTGATCCCGATGCTGCCGCCGAGCCGGACCGATGTGTCCGCCACCTTGATCGGCTCGGCGAGCCGGTCGAGGAGCCGCTCGGCGACCGCTGCGGGGTCGCGGTGGGAGTGGGTGCGTGGGACCACGACCACGAACTCGTCCCCGCCGATCCGGGCGATGGTGTCCGACGGCCGGAGCTCTACGACGAGGCGCCGGGCCACCTCGCGCAGGACCTGGTCCCCGACCTCGTGGCCGAGGGTGTCGTTGACGTCCTTGAAGTGGTCCAGGTCGATGAACAGCACGGCGAGCTCGCCTCCGTCGCGTTCGAGGCGCGAGAGGTCGTGGCGGATCCGGTCGATGAGCATGCGCCGGTTGCCCAGCCCGGTGAGCGGGTCGGTCAGGACCTCGTTGTTCAAGGACTCCTCGAGGCGCTTCCGGTCCGTGACGTCGCGCCCGGTGGCGATGATCCCGCCGTTGAACTTGGAGACCGTCACCTCCAGGTAGCCCTTGATGTTGCGCTCCTCGAACCACGGCAGCTCCGAGACGAACGGCTCGCCGGTCTCGACCACCAGCCGGTACTCCTCGAAGAGCCCGAGCTCGCGGTGCGACGGATAGAGGGTCAGCAGTGAGCTCCCGATGAGCGTCGACCGCTCCTCACCGGCCAGCTCGCAGAACGCGCGGTTGGCGTGCTGGTAGGTGAAGTCCACGATCTGGCCCCGTGCGTCGGTCTCGGCCTTCAGGACGACGATCGACTCCGGCACGGCCTCGATCAGGTTGGCGAGACGCTGCCGCTCCATCGTGCTGACGTGCAGCTCCTGGGTGATGTCCCGACCCTCCACCAGGTACCCGTCGGCAAAGGGCTGGACCCTGATGTGGAAGTACCCGCTGGCCGAGCGCTCGTCGAACCACGGCAGGTCGGTCTCCCACTCGACCTGTTCGTCGACGACCCTGCGGTAGCCGTCGAAGATGCCGCGGTCGACATGGGACGGGTAGAGCTCGAGGAGTCGGTGGCCCACCAGCGTCTCGGGCTTCTCCCCGACCGCCGCGGCGAACGCGGGGTTCACGTACTCGTACATGAAGTCGCGGACCTCGCCCTTGGCATCACGGACCGTCGACGCGATCGCGACAGGACCTAGGTGCTCGACGACCAGGTCGGGCGAGGTGGGGATTCGGTTGGCGTCGGCCCAGGGCACGTGGTGCCGCCTCTCCGCCCCGGAGTGGTGGGTGGTCTTTGCGGAAACAAGCACCCTAACCGGTCGACGGGCGGCCTGCCCTGCCGGTCAGCCGGCGGTGTCGAGGGCCTGGTCGTCGAACCAGAGGCAGGTGGTGAGCGTCGGCATGTTGGTCTCCGTCCGGAAGGGTGCGGCGACCGTACTGGCGTGGTGCCGCAGTTGCTCGCTGGACGGCCGTCGGAAAATTGCGGGCGTGCGCAACGTGCGTACGTGAGGAGCAACGACATGAACCGACCTTCCCGCCCGCCGATCTCGGTGGCCGACGCAGAGCAGGCCCTCTACCTCGACTTCGAGGGGCTCATGGGGGAGGTGCCGTGCATGCTCGGGGTGCGCTTCGGCCGCCGCGGGCCGACCGTGCAGTTCATCCTCGACCCACAGCTGGTGGCCATGGAGAGCTACTCCTCGCCCAGCGTCACATGGTCCGTCCGGGTGGCCGACCCGGTCGCGCTCTTCCGACAGCTCCGGGTCGACGTGCTCCGCGACGGGCTGCGGGTGTTCGCGTGGTCGTCTCGCGAGTCCCGGGCGATGACCGAGCTCCTCGCCGCCGACCCGGACCTCGCGGAGTTCTGGACCGGCGCCGTCGAGAACGCCATCCCGCACGCCAGGGCATGGAAGCGCCGGCACCACGCTGCGGTGGAGTTCCCCAAGGACGACCGGGGTGGCCGGCACCGGCTGGAGCGCTACGAGTGGCTGCTCGGCATCCACCGGGCGTCGGTGCACGGCGGGGGACTCACCACCAAGCGGATCCGCGGAGTCCGCTCGGCGCTGGCCCGCTACGGCAGTGCGGAGCTGATGACGGCCACGCAGAAGGGCTACTGGACGAAACTGCTCGTCCACAACGAGCTGGACTGCGCCGGTCTGGCCGCCGTCGTGGCCCGGGTCGCAGAGGACCGCCCATGATCCGGGGCGCCGGAGTTGGTTGCCGTGGGAAGATGTCGCGGTGACCATCGCCGTGCCGCCCCCGTCGAACGTCGCCGACCTGGTCGACCGCCTCGGCCCGGGCACCGACGTGATCGTGCCCATCGCCAACGGCGAACCCCGGGCCTACCTTGACGAGGTCGACCGGCGCCGCCACGACCTGGACGACGTGCGGGTCCACCAGATGAGCCCGATGCGGCCCCGGGAGTTCCACGGCGCCGACCGCGGCGGCGTGCAGTACGTCTCGTACTTCCTGTCGGACCACCTCCGGACGCCGTTCGCCGAGGGGCACATCGAGCTGGTGCCCAACGACTTCCACGCCGT
>CAJANQ010000171.1 GCA_903941145.1 uncultured Actinomycetes bacterium | reverse complement strand
CTCACAATCTGGGACCTCGACCGCGAGTTCCTGACCGGTTCCGACACCGGCATCTACGCGCTCGTCGGCGGCCAGCGGTCGGCACGGCTCGACGACCTGCTCGGCGTGCTGCGTGACGCCTACTGCCGCACGGTCGGCATCGAGTACATGCACATCCAGGAGCCCGAGGAGAAGCGGTGGATCCAGGAGCAGGTCGAGGGCGTGAGCACCAAGCTCGCCGTCGAGGACCAGCGCCACATCCTCACCGAGCTCAACGCGGCAGAGGCGTTCGAGAAGTTCCTGGCCACCAAGTTCCTCGGCCAGAAGCGGTTCGGCATCGAGGGCGCCGAGTCCCTCATCCCCATCCTCGACGCGCTCCTCGAGCGCGCCGCCGACTCCGGCCTGGACTCGGCCGTCATGGGCATGCCCCACCGCGGTCGGCTCAACGTGCTCACCAACGTGGTCGGCAAGTCCCACAGCCAGCTCTTCCGTGAGTTCGAGGACTACGTGGACCCCGACTCCATCCAGGGCTCGGGCGACGTGAAGTACCACCTGGGGGCGACCGGCGAGCACGTGGCCCGCAGCGGCGCCACCCTGCCCGTCACGCTCGCTGCCAACCCGTCGCACCTCGAGACGGTCGACCCGGTCGTCGAGGGCATGGTCCGTGCCCGCATGGACAAGATCCCCTACGACCGCGAGCGCAAGTTCCCGGTGCTCCCGATCCTCATGCACGGCGACGCGGCGTTCGCCGGACAGGGCGTCGTGGCTGAGACCCTGAACCTGTCGCTCATCAAGGGCTACCGCGTCGGTGGCACCATCCACGTGATCGTGAACAACCAGCTCGGGTTCACGACCCCTCCGGAGTCGGCCCGCTCGTCGGAGTACTGCACCGACGTCGCCAAGACGGTCCAGGCACCCATCTTCCATGTGAACGGCAACGACCCCGAGGCGTGCGTCCGCGTGGCCCGGCTGGCGTTCGAGTACCGGCAGCGGTTCCACAAGGACGTCGTCATCGACATGGTCTGCTACCGGCGCCACGGCCACAACGAGGGTGACGACCCCAGCTACACGCAGCCGATCATGTACTCGAAGATCGAGCAGATGCGCAGCGTGCGCAAGCTCTACGTCGAGACGCTCGTCCGCCGGGGCGACCTCACGATCGAGGAGGCCGAGTCCGCGCTCGCCGACTTCTCGGCACGGCTGCAGACCGCGCTCGACGCGACCCGGGCCGACATGCCGGCCGAAGAGGTCGTCGCCGCGCCGCACCCGCCGGAGGCTGGCGTGCTCCCCCATGCGGACACCCGTGTGGAGCAGGCCGAGCTCGACGAGGTCTACGAGGCGCTCCGCACGGTCCCTCAGGACTTCACGATCCACCCGAAGCTCGCCAAGCAGTTCGAGACCCGCGACCAGATGTTCCGCGGCGGCGAGGTCGACTGGGCGCTGGCCGAGTCGCTCGCGTTCGGCTCGCTGCTCGTCGAGGGCACGTCGGTCCGGCTGACCGGCCAGGACTCGCGGCGCGGCACGTTCTCGCACCGCCACTCCTACCTGTACGACTACACGACCGGTGACCCCGTGTGCCCGCTCGAGCAGCTGGCCTCGCCGCCGGAGGTCGAGCTCTGGATCTACGACTCGCTGCTCTCGGAGTACGCGGCGCTCGGGTTCGAGTACGGCTACTCGGTCGCCAACCCCAACGCGCTCGTCCTCTGGGAGGCGCAGTTCGGCGACTTCGTCAACGGCGCACAGATCGTCATCGACCAGTACCTCGTCGCTGCCGAGGACAAGTGGGGCCAGACCTCGGGCCTGGTCCTGCTGCTCCCGCACGGCTACGAGGGCCAGGGTCCGGAGCACTCGTCCGCCCGCCTCGAGCGCTTCCTCACGCTGTGTGCGGAGGACAACATCCAGGTCTGCCAGCCCACGTCGGCCGCCCAGTACTTCCACCTTCTTCGACGTCAGATCCGCCGGTCGGTGCGCAAGCCGCTCGTCATCACGACACCCAAGTCGGGCCTCCGCGACAAGCGCTGGCGCTCACCCGTCTCGGCACTCACCGACGGCACGTTCGAGGAGGTCCTGAGCGACCCGTCGAACGCGCTCGACGCCGCCTCCGTGGGCCGGGTCGTCCTGGCGTCCGGCAAGGTCGGCCACGAGGCCATCTCCAAGCGGGACCAGACCGGCTCCAACACCGCCGTGGTCCGCGTCGAGCAGCTCTACCCCTGGCCGTACGAGGCGGTCGAGGCCGAGCTCGCCAAGTACCCGGCCGCGACCGAGGTCGTCTGGCTCCAGGAGGAGCCGGAGAACATGGGGTCGTGGAACTCCGTCAAGGGTCGTCTCTACGAGGCCATCGGCGACCGCTACGAGATCCGTCGTGTCAGCCGCGCCGCGGAGGGCAGCCCAGCAACCGGCAGCCACACGATCCACGGCCAGGAGCAGGCCATGCTCCTCGAGGCGGCCTTTGCCCCGCTCCAGCCCCGCGAGCTCGGCCACTTCCACTGACGACGAGCCGGCGCCGGGCTCAGCGAAGGTCGAGCCCCGTCACCTCGGACAGCTCGGCCAGCGCGACCGCCGGGTCGGTCACCTTGATCGTCCGCATGCCCATGGCCCGCGCCGGCTTCAGGTTCACGCCCAGGTCGTCCAGGAACACCGAGTCGGCCGCAGCCACTCCGAGCTGCTCGAGCGCGAGCTCGTAGAACTTGGGCTCCGGCTTGCGGACGCCGACGACCGACGACTCGACGACGGCGTCGAAGCACGACAGCACCTCCGCGAGGTCGGGGTCCGGAGCATCCTCGCCTGCGGCGTCGGACCAGCTCACGAAGTTGTTGGTGAGGAGCCCGGTCGTGAACGTCCCGGCGCACCGCTCGACCGCGACACGCATCTCGGGCCGGACCTGGCCCCGGAGGCACGCCAGCACCTTCCACCCGTCGACCTGCAGACCGAGCGCGGCGCCCTCGGCCTCGAACGCCGGCACGAACTCGCCGAGCGCGAACTCGTTGCGCTCGAGCCGCGCCCAGGCGTTGGTGTCGGGGTCGGTCGAGTTGATCCGGCGGACGGTGCCGGCCGGCAGCCCTGCAGCGGCCTCGTAGCGCGAGAACTCCTCGAACGGGCTCGTCAGGATCACTCCCCCGAGGTCGAACAGCACTGCGCGAAGCACCGGCGCATCGTAGGTCCGGGCGGCACCGTCCCGGCCGACGTGCCCGGGTGGGCCACAATGGGGAGGTCATGTCTCACTCACACCTTGTGGTCGACGGCTCCAACATTGCGACCGAGGGACGTTCGTTCCCTTCGCTCGCACAGCTCGACGAGGCCGTCGTCGACTTTCTCAAAGAACACCATTTCGACAACGTGATCGTCGTCGTCGACGCCACCTTCGCCCACCGGATCGACCAGTCCGAGCGGGAGGCCTACGAGGCCGCGATCCTTGCCGGGGAGATCCTTACTCCGCCGGCCGGGGCGGTCGGCCGCGGTGACGCCTTCGTCCTCCAGATCGCAGAGCGCGCTGACGCCACGGTGCTGTCCAACGACTCCTTCCAGGAGTTCCACGGCAGCCACCCCTGGCTGTTCGAGGGCGGACGGCTCTGGGGCGGCAAGCCCGTCCCTGCGCTGGGTTGGGTCTACGTGGCCCGCAACCCGGTCAAGGGTCCGACGTCGCGGCGCGCGGTCAAGGAGGCCAAGGACAAGACCGTCCCTGGCAAGGAACGCGCCGTGCGTGGCGGCACGTCGTCGGGCGTGAAGCTCGGTCCGCCGCCCAAGCCGTCCACGTCCAACCCACCGCCCTCGCCGAAGCAGCGCACCAAGAGCTCCGAGCCGGTCAACGAGCCACCCGTCTACATGAACTTCGCCGTCTCGCACGCGCCGGGCACGACCGTCGACGCGACCGTCGTCGAGTTCTCGTCGCACGGCGCGTACGTCGAGGCAGACGGCGCGCGGTGCTACGTGCCGCTCAAGGCGATGGGCGACCCGGTGCCGCGCTCCGCGAGAGAGGTCCTGGCGATGGGCGAGGTCCGCTCGTTCGTCGTCGAGCGATTCGACTCGCCGCGACGCAGCATCGACCTCGCGCTCCCCGGCTTCGAGAAAGTCATGGAGAACGCGGGTTCGTCCGTTACGCTCGGCGAAGCCAACGACGAAACCGTTGGCGGACCACAACGCTCGCGACCGCGGGCCGAGGAGGAAGCAGTGGCAGTCACCAAGAAGAAGGCCCCGGCCAAGAAGAAGGCCCCGGCAAAGAAGGCTCCGGCGAAGAAGGCTCCGGCCAAGAAGGCGCCGGCGAAGAAGGCTCCCGCCAAGAAGGCCCCGGCAAAGAAGGCTCCGGCCAAGAAGGCCCCGG
>CAJANQ010000170.1 GCA_903941145.1 uncultured Actinomycetes bacterium | reverse complement strand
GGCGTCGTCATCTCGGACCGCGTCGCGGCGTCGTTCACCGAGCGTGCCTACCCGGGCGGCCTCACCTACTCCGGACACCCGCTCGCGTGCGCCGTCGCGGTGGAGTCGCTCACGGTCTTTGCCGACGACGACATTCCCGGGACCGCTGCCCGGCTGGGTGAGGAGATCATCCGCCCCGAGCTCGAGGCGATGGCCGAGCGCCACCCGAGCATCGGCGAGGTCCGTGGCCTTGGCTGCTTCTTTGCCATCGAGCTGGTGCGCGACCGGTCCACGCGGGAGCCGCTCGTGCCCTTCAACGCCGCCGGCCCCGCCGCCGCGCCGGTGGCCGAGGTCGTCGCCGCCTGCAAGGCCCAGGGTGTGTGGCCGTTCGCCCACTTCAACCGGATCCACGTGGCCCCGCCGCTGGTCGTCACGCCGGACGAGCTCCGGACCGGCCTGGCCGGGATCGACGCCGCGCTCGAGGTGGCCGACGCCTACGTCACGGGCTGACGCCGCGGCACTGCCACCCTCCGGGGTCCTTCGACGCCCGAGCGCGGCGGTCGTGGGGTAGGGTGCAACCTCTGCCTCTGGGCAGTGACATGCAAAGTGCAACCGGGGAGGCGCCGAACAGCGGTGCCGCTCTGTAGATAGCCCCACAATGGGGCGGAAATGAGTCAGTTGTGGCGACGGGAACCGTCAAGTTCTTCAACTCCGAGAAGGGTTACGGCTTCATCAGCCGTGACGATGCGGACGGCGACCTGTTCGTCCACTTCTCGCAGATCCAGGGGTCGGGCTACCGCTCCCTCGAAGAGGGTCAGAAGGTCGAGTTCGAGGTCGGCGCCGGTCGTAAGGGCGATGAGGCCCAGAACGTCCGAGCAGTCTGATCTGCCGGCCCGCCGGGCCGGAGAACGCTGAAGGAGGGGGGCGGACGAAAGTCCGTCCCCCTCTCTCGTTCCCGGCCTACGGTGCACCGCATGACTGAGCCCTCGTCCGTCCCCGACTCCCAGAACCCCGGCGTGGTCGCCGTTCGGTGGCTCTTCGCCGTCCTGATGCTGATCATCGCGGCGCTCCTGGTCCCGCTTGCCATCACCGGCGTCTGGGCCAAGAACCAGGTGAGCAACACCGAGCGCTACGTGCAGACCGTCGCGCCGCTCGCCAAGGACGCCGCCATCCAGCGCGCCGTCGCGAACCGGACCTCCAAGGCCATCACCGACGCCGTCGACGTCCCCAAGCTGCTCGACGAGGCCATCGGCCCGAAGGCCCAGGTGCTGGCCCCTCCCATCGAGGCTGCCTTCGGCAACGTCGTCGACACGGTCACGCTCAAGCTCGCCAAGTCCGAGCAGTTCGACAAGCTCTGGGTCACCGCCAACCGTGAGGCCCACTCAAAGCTGGTCAAGGCGCTCGAGGGCAACAAGAACGCCTCGGCGGACGCTGTTGCCGTCGACCTGTCCGGCACGCTGGCCAAGGCCGCCGAGAAGCTCAAGTCCGTCGGCGTCCCGATCACCCTCGACTCGTCGACCTCCGGCAGCACCACGCTCGAGCTCTACTCCAGCGACCAGATCGGCAAGGTCCGCGGCTACTACCGCACGGCCACCACGGCAGCGTCGGTGGCGCCGTGGGCGGTCATCGTGCTGCTGC
>CAJANQ010000169.1 GCA_903941145.1 uncultured Actinomycetes bacterium | reverse complement strand
TCGGTGCTCGTGGTCGAGTCCGGCGCCGTGGACCCGCTCGACCCCGAGGAGCGGGCCGACTTCGTCGAGATGGTGGCGCTCGTCGTCGACGTCATGGACTCGCACGCCCGGACCGAGGACGCCGTGACCGGCCCGGTCATCGAGCACCACCTGCCCGAGATGGGCGCGACGATCGCCGCCACGCACGCAGCGCTCGACCCGAAGGTCCAGGCGATCGTGAATGCGGCCGAGGGACTGGCAGGTGCCGCTGACCACCGCGCCGCGATGCTGGCGCTGCACCTCGACCTGGCTGCCTTTGCCTCGGACTACCTGGCCCACATCGACTACGAGGAGCGCGTGGTCCTGCCGGCGCTCGAGGACGCGATCGGGGTCGACGGCGTGAACGAGCTCGAGCAGGCGTTCCTGGCCGCCATCCCGGCCGAGGAGAAGCTCGACGGCATGGGCCTCATGTTCCCGGCAATGAACGTCGAGGAGCGCGTCGAGGTGCTCGGGATGATCCGCGCTGGCGCACCCGCCGAGTGGTTCGACCAGGTCTGGGAGGTCGTGGGCGAGGCCCTCGACCCCGAGGACGTCGAGGTCCTGACCGGCCGGCTCCAGCTGGACTGACCCCGTCCTGGACCTCAGTCCAGGTCGACGAGGACCAGCCCGGCGGCCGTGACGACGTCGAGTGCCGCCTGGCGCAGCTGCTCGCCGGTGTGCGGGTCCACCAGCAACTTTGCTGCCTCCACGTCCAGGCGGACCTCGACGGTCCCCATGGAGGGGACCTCGGACACGGCTCCGGCCTTGGCGAGCACCGCACGCATCGGCCGGTTGTCGGCGAGCACCTCGGCGGTGAAGTGCTCGACCCCGGCCTCGGCGGCTACCCACGCCAGCGCGCCGAGGAGCGAGGTACCGAGGCCCTTGCCCTGGAACTCGTCGGCGATGCCGAACGCCAGGTCGGCGGCCGTCGGCTCGTCGTTCAAGCGCACGTAGCGGGCCGCAGCGACCCCGGTGGTGCCGTCGTCGGCGGTGACGCCCCAGGCGAAGTGGTCGACGTAGTTGATCTCGACGAGGTGCGAGACGACGCGCTGCCCAGGATGGCCGGGCGAGAAGAACCGTCGCCGGAGCGTCTCCTCGGACTGGCGCGAGATCATGTCCTCGATCGTCGCCCGGTCGGAACGGAGGAGCGGCCGCACCTGGACGACGGTGCCGTCCCTGAGTGTGAGCGGCACGGGGTAGGTGATCTCGGCGAACCGGCGGGCGATGACCTCGGCCACCCGGTCGTGGACCGGGGGCATGTGCACCAGCTCGTCGAAGGCGTCGACGTCGCCGACCAGGACGAGCCCGTCGGAGCGGGCGACGACGGTCGCCAAGCGGTTGCGTCCGGTGAGCATGGCGAGCTCGCCGATGACCGAGCCCGGGCCGGCCTCGAGCAGCTCGTGCTCGTCGTTGCCCTCGGCGCGGACCACGCCCAGGCGGCCCGAGGTGATGAGCAGGAACGTCGTGCCCGGGTCACCCTGGCGGTACAGCACGTCGCCGGCAAAGAACGGGAGCTCCTCGAGCAGTCCTGCCAGATGCTCGAGCGCGGACGGCTCGGCACCGGCGAACAGTCGGAGACCGGCCAGGTCGGCAGGGTCGGCCATGCGTCCGGACCCGCTAGCGCTCGCCCACCTGGCGCAGGAACTGCTGCGTCCGGGCGTGCTGGGGGGCGTCGATCACCTGGGCCGGGGTGCCCTCCTCGACGACGACCCCGTCGGCCATGAACACGACACGGTCGGCCACGTGGCGGGCGAAGCCCATCTCATGGGTGACGACCATCATCGTCATGCCGTCGGCGGCGAGCGAGCGCATGACACCGAGGACGTCGCCCACCAGCTCGGGGTCGAGGGCAGAGGTGGCCTCGTCGAACAGCATGATCTCAGGACCCATCGCAAGGGCCCGGGCGATGGCGACCCGCTGCTGCTGACCGCCGGAGAGCTGGGCGGGGAACTTGTCGGCGTGGTCGGTGAGCCCGACCCGGTCGAGCAGGTCCGACGCCACCTGGTCGGCCTCGTCGGCGGACCGTTTCAGGACCTTCCGCTGGGCGATCGTCACGTTCTCGCGGGCGGTCAGGTGGGGGAAGAGGTTGAACTGCTGGAAGACCATGCCGAC
>CAJANQ010000168.1 GCA_903941145.1 uncultured Actinomycetes bacterium | reverse complement strand
GGGCGGCGGGACCGCCCGGTTCCCGATGGGCGCCGACCACTGGCTGGCCGACGGCGACGAGGTCCCCGGCGCTCCGGCGTGGCAGGTCGTGCAGGTGCCCGGCCACACCGACGACTCGACGGCGCTCTGGAACCCCACGACCGGCGTGCTGCTCTCTGGCGACGCAGTGCTGACACGACAGGGGAGGGCGTGGTTCACGCCAGAGCTCTGCGACGTCGAGCTCGCTGCCCGCACCGAGGAACGGTTGCGGGCCCTGCCGGTCGGCCACCTGCTGCCAGGCCACGGCCGACCCGTCGTCGGCGCCGGCCTGATGGGCCGGGCGCTCGGCCCCACCGAGCGGCCCTGACCGGTCCCTGCCCGCACGGCGCGCAAGGATGGCGCCATGGAGCTGGTGGACGTCGAGACGGTCGAGCAGATGCTCGTCGTCGCCATGGACGAGGTGCCGGACCACTTCACGGCGGCGATGCACAACGTCGCAGTGGTGCTTGAGGACCACCCGCCGCACGGCGAGGACCTGCTCGGCCTGTTCGAGGGGCTGCCGCTGACCGAGCGGAACCCGTTCGACGAGCACGGTGGTCTGCCCGACGTCATCACGCTGTACCGGGTGCCGCTGTGCGACACGGCGACCGACCTGGACGACCTGGCGGAGTGGGTGCGGTCCACGTTCTTCCACGAGCTGGGCCACTACCTGGGCCTGGACGAGGACCGGCTGCACGAGCTCGGCTGGGGCTAGACGCGCAACGGGGGTGCGTCCGCGGAAGCACCCCCGTCGTTCGGGCTCTGTTGCCGCCGGCGTTACGCCGGGGCGTTCAGGACGATGTCGATGCCGCTGTAGTTGCTGGCCAGCACCTTGCCGTCGAAGGACAGCGTGCCGACGAGCGGCGTGCCGTTGAAGGTCATGTTGACGACCTCGCACGACACGATCCCGTTGAACGAGACGGTGCCGAAGCCCAGGGCGGTCAGGTTGGCCGAACCGGTGAAGGTCGTGCCGTCGACCAGCACGTTGGCGGTCGTGCCGCCGGGGCCGCTCCAGATGCCGGAGCGCAGGGCCGGACACTCGCGGACCATGAGGGTGCGCTGGACCTGCTTGGCCGGCAGGTTGTTGGCGTCGCCCGCCTGGTTGGCGTTCACGACACACGGGCCGGTGCGGGCGAAGTACAGCACGCCCTCGTTGAGCTCGCAGGCGGTGCTGCTGGCATCGAGCGTGAGCGTGACGGGCAGGCCGGACGTGGCGGTCGCCTTGGGCGTGTAGGTCCGGTACACGTAGACGTTCGCCGGAGCGTTGAAGATGATCCCGTAGTACGGGGTCGTGGGCTCTGGCACGCAGGCGGTGGCCAGAAGGGCACCGGTTCCGAGCAGGAGCAGAGCGAGTGCACGAGTGCGGGTAATCAGGTTCATCAGGTTTCCCCCCAGGAAGTTGAACTGGGCTCACCGTAGCCGCGGGGGAAACGGACGGCGAGCAGTTCCTGCCTTGCGTCCGGGCGCGGAGCACCCCGTGGTGGGGAGTTCCCGTGAATTCGAGTCCCTTACGGGGGCAAGGGCTGCGAAGGGGCGAGCAGCGGGCTCCCTTCACGGGCTGCACACCGCGCGGCGCGTTCTTGCACACGGCGCCGCACGCCAGCGCTGGAGCGGTGTAGGCAGCCGCCGGCGGGCCGGTGGGGAAGCAGCCGAGGTCAGGCTGGGGCGAGTGCGAGGTCGAGTGCGGCGCCGAGGTGGAGGAACGACGGGGCCATGGTGCCGACGAACGTGACCTCGCCGTCGCCGTCGATCCACTGGTCGACGGCGATGCGGACGGTCCCGGAGAGCCAGGCGGCGCAGGTGCGCACGACAGGGTCGGTGGGTTCGCCGCCGTAGCGGGCGGCGAGGCGTTCGGCGACGCCGGACTCGATGCCGGTGAGGATCGACTCGAAGTGGCGGCGGATCGACACGACGCCCTGGGCCTTGAGGGTCTGGAAGCCGGTGGTGTCGATGGGTTCGCGGCCGGCGACGACGTCGGC
>CAJANQ010000167.1 GCA_903941145.1 uncultured Actinomycetes bacterium | reverse complement strand
TGTCGGACCCACCGGTGGCGACCCACTCGTCGACGGCCACCCTGACGGTCGAGGAGAACCAGCCGGCACAGCTGCGCACGGCAGGGTCGGAAGCGTCGAGGGCGTCGAGCAGCTCCGGGACGCGGCGCTCGAGGTCCCACAGGACGATGGCTTCCTTGTTGCCGAAACGATCGACGGCCCCGGGCGCCCCCACGCCCGGGGCCGTTGCGCGTCCCGGCACAGGTCGTTCCCTGGCGCCGGGGCGCTCAGTCGATCCCGAACCAGGCCCGCACCTGCTGCTCGTGGTTGGCGTACCCGTCGCCGGACACGTCGAGCACGACGCGGTCGATCACGCCCCCCGTGAACGGAAAGGGCGCCGTGTACTCCGGGGTGACTGCCGAGGCGCTGTCACGGCCGACGCAGATGCCGTCGCCGGTCAGACAGAAGTAGCCGGGCTGGGTCACGACCGGCCCGCTCCCCACAGGCTCGTCGTCGACGTACAGCGTGAGTGTGCCGGCGGTGCCGGGCATGTCCGGCTGGCTGTTCGGGCCTGCCGCAACGAACTCGGCCACACACAGGTGGTCACCGGCCGGGAGCAACGAGTCGGCCACCACGTCCTGCAGGACCGTGCCCACCCAGTTGAAGGTGTAACGGAGGCGGCCGTCCTTGACATAGAGACTGTGACCGCCCGGCACCCCGCCCGCCGCCCAGATGACACCCTGCACGTCGGCGCTCGTCACCGACAGGTGGGCAGCAATGGTGAACGAGCGTCCCGGGATCTGCGGCCCGGCCGACTCCGGCACGTCGGAGCAGTTGGGATAGAAGACGTAACGGTCACGCTCAGGCGCACCACGAGGTCGCTCGGCGAGCACCTGCTCGAGGGCGTTGCGGTCGTCGAGCGGCAGTCCGTCGTAGATCCCTGCGTAGTAGAACCACAGCGCCTTCAGCTCCTCGACCTTGTCCGGGTGGTCCGCCGCCACGTTGTGGCACTGGGACCGGTCGGTCGAGAGGTGGAACAGCTCCCACTCGTCCTTGCCAAAGTTCCCCCAGCTCGACAGCGGTGGGTGGACCGTGCTGACCAGCCAGCCGTCGTGGTAGAGCGAGCGCTGTCCGAGCATTGTGTAGAACTGCGTGCGCTTGCCCGGCACGGTCGGATCCGTCAGCGCGGCAGCAAAGCTCTCCCCCTCGATCGGGGACTGCAGGTAGCCGTTGATGACCTCGGGCGGCTCGATGCCGAGGAGCTCGTAGACCGTCGGGACGATGTCCACCGCGTGGAGGTACTGCTGCCGGGGAGAGGGGTCGGCGGGGACCTGGGCCGGCCACGAGACGATGCACATGTCGGCCGTGCCACCCTCTTCACCGGCCCACCGCTTCCAGTAGGGGAACGGCGTGTCGAACGCCCACGCCCACCCGGTGTTGTAGTGGTTGTTCGAGGCCGGGGTACCGAGCTCGTCGAGGTGGGGCAGCGTGGTCTCGACCGTGTCAGGGACACCGTTGAAGAACCGCCACTCGTTGAAGCTGCCGTTGGGGCCGCCCTCACCGCTGCCGCCGTTGTCCGACACCACGACGATCAACGTGTTGTCGAGCTCGCCGGACTCGTCGAGATAGTCGAGCACGCGGCCAAGACGGTCGTCGTAGTAGGCGACGTAGCCGGCGAACACCTCGGCCATCCGGACGAACATCCGCCGCTCGTCGTCGTTCAAGGTTCCCCACGGTCGGACGGTGTCCAGCAGGGGCCATGGCTGCCCGTCGGGCCCCGTGCGACCTGGCTCGCCGTGCGGGTTGATGGGCGACAGCTCGGTGCCGGCCGGGAGCAGC
>CAJANQ010000166.1 GCA_903941145.1 uncultured Actinomycetes bacterium | reverse complement strand
TCTCGGCGATGACGTCCTCGACCTCGGCGACGGCCTCGGCGATGTCAGCCTCGATCTCTTCGACGAGCTCCTCGACGGTCTCGGAGACCGCGGCCTCGACCGCGTTCTCGGCCTCCCACTGCTCCTGGGTGAGCGGGGAGCTGCCGTCGGCCGGGTACCACATCTGCTCGCCGGTCTCGGAGTCGATGACCCACTCGCCGGAGGCGTAGTCGTCGCCGCCGTAGGTGCGCTCGTAGGCCTCCTCGTCGGCGAGCTGCGTCTCGCTCTTGATGTCGACCCGGAGGCCCACCAGGCGGGACGCGAGGCGGGCGTTCTGGCCCTCCTTGCCGATCGCGAGCGACAGCTGGAAGTCCGGCACGATGACCTCGGCGGTGCGGGTCTCGTCGTCGATCCGCACCTCCTTCACCTTGGCCGGCTGCAGCGCCTTGACCACGAACTCCTCGCGGTTGTCGGTGAACTCGACGATGTCGATCTTCTCGCCGCGCAGCTCGTTGACGATCTGACGGACGCGGGCGCCACGGGCACCGACGCAGGCGCCGACCGGGTCGACGTTGGGGTCGTTCGACCACACGGCGATCTTGGTGCGCTGTCCGGGCTCACGGGCACAGGCCTTGAGCTCGACGATGCCGTCGGCGATCTCGGGGACCTCGAGCTCGAACAGCCGGCGGATGAGGCCGGGGTGGGTGCGGGACACCACGATCTGCGGGCCCTTGGCCGTCTTGCGGACCTCGACGATGTACGCCTTGACCCGCTCGCCGCCCTCGGGGCGCTCGTAGGCGGCCTGCTCGGACTGCGGCAGGAGCGCCTCGACCTGACCCAGGTCGAGGAGCGTGTAGCGGGCGTCGGACTGCTGGACGATGCCAGTGACGATCTCGCCCTCGCGGTTGGCGTAGGCGGCGTACTTCCGCTCCCGCTCGTCCTCGCGGATCTTCTGGTTCATCACCTGGCGCACGGTCTGCGCAGCGATGCGACCCAGTGCGTCGTCGTCCGGGGTGACGTCGAACTCGTCGCCGTAGGGCATGCCGTCGTCGTCGAGGTACTGCGCCTTGACGGTGACCTCACCGGTCACGGTGTCGATGTCGACCCACGCGTACTCGTGGGCGTCGGGCATCTTCTCGTATGCCGCGCCCAGGGCCTCGGCCAGGGCCCCGAACAGGGCCTCCACCGAGATGCCGCGAGCCTCTGCCAGCGCCTCGAGGGCTTCTCTGTCGATGTTCATGACGCCTCACTCTGCTTCTGGGCCTGACGCTGTTGCGCCGAGCCGCCCTGCTTGCTGCCCTGCTTGCCGCCCTGCTTCGGGGTGGGACCCCAGTTGAAGACGGTGCGGGCCTTGTCGACGTCCGCCACGGCGAACGAGCACGTCGTCCCGTCCTCCATGGTGAGCGTGACCGTGCCTGCGTCGACCGAGGTGACGGTGCCGTTGAACCGGCGCTCCCCCTCGATCTCGACGCGGGTCTTGACCGCGACGGGCGAGCCGACGGCCCGCTCGAAGTGCTCTGTCGTGCGGAGCCTGCGCTCCAGACCGGGGCTCGACACCTCGAGGGTGTAGGAGCCCGAGACCGGCTCGTGCTCGTCGAAGGCCCGCGAGATTCGACGCGTGGCCTCGGAGATCAGCTCGAGGTCGACCCCGCCGGGGCGGTCGAGCATGACCCTGAGGATGGCACCGGCCTGCTCCACGTCGTAGATCTCGACGTCGAGGTCCTCGAGGAGGGGCGCGACGAGAGCGGCGACCCGCTCCGTGGTCACACTCATCTCGCTCACCTCCGGGGACCTGCCCCAAAACAAAGGCGCGGGCATGGCCCACGCCTGCTCCGGAATCCGGAACCCGGAGATCATAGCGGACGGAGCCGTACGGCGCCTCTCAGGAAAGTGGGAACGGGAATCCGGGGAGGAACGGCGGAGGTCGTTCAGTAGGACCTGGCGACGATCGCCAAGGTGCCCGGGGCGTCGTCGGACGCCGGCAGGCCACCCTCCGGCGTCCGCAGGCAACGCACGGTGACGGCGTCACGGCCCAGCCGCTCGATGCCGTCGGCCCCGACCTTGTCCCAGGCGATCTGCCCGAACCCGTGCGCAGCGGCCTCGGCGGCCTCGTCCAGCGTCGAGCACTCGACGGTGAGCGAGTCCCGGCGGGCCGTGGCGGCCGCGAGCAGCGCGGACTGCTGGTCCTCGAGGAGCCCGGGGACGGTGGCCACGACGGCCGACAGGTCGGTGGGGACCTTCTCCCCCACGTCCCGCCGGACGACGACGACCCGACCCTCGGCCAGGTCGCGCGGACCGACCTCGATGCGCACCGGCACGCCCTTGAGCTCCCAGTTGGTGGCGCGGCGGCCGAACGCGGTGGCGGTGTGGGCGTCGAGCTTGGCCCGGACGCCCACCGCGGCGAGCTCGTCGACCATCTGCTGGGCCGCCGGGGTGACGGTGCCGTCCTCGTCGCGCACAACGAGGACCACGACCTGGGTGGCGGCCAGCCGCGGCGGCACCACCAGACCGGCGTCGTCGCCGTGGGCCATGATCAGCCCGCCCATCATCCGGGTCGACACGCCCCAGGAGGTGGTCCACGCCAGGGCCCGCTCACCGGTCTCGTCGGAGAAGGCGATGTCGAACGCCCGGGCGAAGTTCTGGCCCAGCTCGTGGCTGGTGCCCATCTGCAGCGCCTTGCCGTCCCCCATCATCGCCTCGCACGTGAGGGTGTTGGTGGCCCCGGCGAACCGCTCCTCGGGGATCTTCCGGCCGGTCAGCACCGGGATGGCCAGCACGTTGACCATGAAGTCCTCGTAGACGTCGTGCAGGATGCGCTCGGCGTAGACGCGGGCGTCCTCCTCCGAGACGTGGGCGGTGTGGCCCTCCTGCCAGAGGAACTCCGAGGTCCGCAGGAACATGCGGGGGCGCAGCTCCCAGCGCACGACGTTGGCCCACTGGTTCAGCAGCAGCGGCAGGTCCCGGTACGACTGCACCCACTTGGCCATGTACTCGCCGATGACGGTCTCCGACGTCGGCCGCACCACGACCGGCTCCTCGAGCTGCTTGCCGCCGCCGTGGGTGACGACCGCCAGCTCGGGGCTGAAGCCCTCGACGTGCTCGGCCTCTCGCTGCAGGTACGACTCGGGGATGAACAGCGGGAAGTACGCGTTGTCGGCACCGGCGGCCTTAATGCGGGCGTCGACCTCGGCGACCATCCGCTCCCAGAGCGCGTAGGCGTAGGGACGGATGACCATGGTGCCGCGCACCGGTCCGTTCTCGGCGAGCTCTGCCTTGTTGAGGACGTCCTGGTACCAGCGGGGGAAGTCGTCGGCGCGGGGGGTGAGGATAGGGGCCTTGGCCATGGCGGCGAGGTTACCGACCCGGGCCGCACCGGACGGCCCTCTGACACCGACCTTCGTTAGGCTCGCCCCATGGCCCGCCACCTTCCACGCCCGCTGCGCGCCGTCGGCGCCGCTGCCGTCGGCGCCGGACTCCTGGCCCTCGGGGCCACCGTTGCGGTCCGACGTTCGGGCGGCCCGCTGCGCCGCGCCGCCTCCGGCGAGCACGACCGCCTGACCGACCTCTCCCCCACGCACCACCAGCTCGCCACCACGGACGGCGGGACGCTGCACGTCGTCGAGCTGGGCGAGGGCCCGCCGCTCGTGCTCCTCCACGGGGTCACCCTGCAGTGGTGGGTCTGGCACAAGCAGTTCCGGGAGCTCGCCTCGCACCGCCGCGTCGTGGCGTGGGACATGCGGGGGCACGGGGAGTCGGTCGCCGGGAGCGACGGCATCACCCTGACTGCGATCGGCAACGACCTGGCACTCGTCCTCGAGGAGCTGGACCTCCGGGGCGCCGTCGTCGTCGGCCATTCGATGGGTGGCATGGCGCTCGGCCGGTTCTGCTCCGACCACCACAGCGTGCTCGCCGAGCGTGTCGACGGGCTCGTGTTCATGGCGACCAGCGTGGCCACCATGGGACTGCCCGTGGTCTCGAGCGGACTGGTCGGCCTCATGAACCTGGTGTCGAGGGCCACCACGAGCGGCATGCGGGCGCAGATCAAGTACGGCTGGCCCGAGAATGACCTGTCCTTCACGCTCGTGCGGTCGGCGTTCGGCAAGGTCGCCAACCCCGACGACGTGTCCGACGTGCGCCAGATGATCTCGGAGTTCCCGCCCGACTCTGCGGCCGAGGCCGGCGACTCGATCGCCCGCCACGACGTCCGGGACGACCTGGCCCACGTCGACGTGCCGTCGGTGGTCCTCGTAGG
>CAJANQ010000165.1 GCA_903941145.1 uncultured Actinomycetes bacterium | reverse complement strand
CGTCCACCGCGACGACCTCGTCGTGCTGCCCTGAGCGGCCCGGCTCAGTTGCGTACCCGGCCGAACCGGCGACGAAGGCCCAGCCGGAGCCCGTCGACCGCCGACTCGAACCCGTGCGGCCGCACGACCAGCGTGGCCGCGGCGAAGGTGCCGGTGGCGACCACCAGTCCCACGACCAGGTTGGCGAGCGGGCCGAACCAGTTGTGCGTGACCAGGTAGACCGCGACCAGCACCAGGATGACGGCGACGGCGACGACTGCGGACCGGACGAACAGCCCGGCGGTCTTGAACGTCAGGATGCCGGGCACCGCCAGGTTGATGGCGAACACGGCGAGCACTGCGGCCACCCAGTAGGCCGTGGAGTACGCGACCGACAGCCCGTAGCGGCCGAAGAGCACCGTGAACGGGAACAGCAGCAGGACGTTGATGCCGTTCTCCACCACGTTCAGCACGAACGGGGTGCGCGTGTTCTTGCGGGCGTAGAACGCCCGGACGACGTAGAGGAACACGGCGAACGCCGGGAGTCCCACGCTGAACCCGGCCAGCATCTTTGCCGTCTGCGTGGCCGACTCGGCGTCGAACGCCCCGCGCTCCAGCAGGATCCGCACGAGCGGGGCCCCGAGCAGCAGGTAGGCGCCGGCGGCAGGGACCATGAAGGTCAGCAGCAGGCTGAGCCCCTCGCGGAACTTGGCGCTGAACGCGTCGTCGTCGCCGTCCTTGGCTGCCGTCGCCAGCTCGGGCAGCACGGCCGTCATGAGCGACACGGCAATGAGCCCGTAGGGGAGCTGGAAGAAGATCGCGGCGTACTGGTAGGTCGAGAGCGCGCCGGTGCCGAGGCGGCGGGCGTAGGACAGCACGATCAGCAGGGCGACCTGGTTGGCCATCGCGAACCCGACGGTCCAGCCCGACAGCCGGGCGACCTGCTTGACCACCGGGTGGCGGGGCTGGAAGTTCCATCGCAGCCGGATGTCGGCGCGTCGCAGGGCCGGAACGAGCACTGCGGCCATGGCCGCGACGCCGGCGGTGGTGCCGAGGCCGAGCGCCCAGAGGCTGGAGCGAGTCTCGGCCACACCTCGGGCGGGCCCGACGAAGAAGTAGACGCCGAGCGCGGCCGCCGCGGTGACCAGGTTGGTGAGGATCGGGGCGAACGCCGGTGCGGCGAACTTCCGGCGGGCGTTGAGCATGGCGGTGGCCAGCGTGGTCACGCCGTAGAAGAGGATCTGGGGCAGGAGGAGGGCGAGCAGGTCGTCGCCGAGGGCCACGGCCCGCCGACGCTCGAGGCCCTGGAGCGGGAGGGCGAGCACCCAGTTGATGGCGGGGGAGAGCAGTACCGCGACCAGTGTGAGCACCGCGATGGCCACGAACGACACGGTGACCAGCACCGAGGCAGTGTCGTCGTCGTGGTCCGCGTTGGTCTGGGTGAAGATCGGGACGAGGGTCGCCGACAGCACGCCACCGAGCACCAGCTCGTAGAGGATGTTCGGCGTCGTGTTCGACAGGTTGTAGACGTCGGCCAGGCTGGTGAGGCCGAGCGCCGCGGTGAGCGCCGCCACCCTGACCAGTCCGGTGACCCGCGAGAGCATGGTGCCGACGGCCGGTGCGGCGCTGGCGGCCAGGAGGCTCCGGCCGCCGCCGCCGGCTGCGGGGAGCTCGTCGGCGGCCTCGTCGGTCCAGACGCCCGGCTCGTCGAGGTGCAGCGCCTCGATCTCCGACGGGGTGGGCAGGACGGGCTCCTCGACGTCCGCGGCGTCGTCGTCGGGCAGGTCCGGCACGGCCTGAGGCTAGTGGGTGGCCCCCGTGGACCTGCGGTGCCTAGCGTTGGCGTCCGTGACCGTTGCAGGTGAGTCCCCCGAGCTGATTCCAGTGCCAGAGCTGGCCCGACGCGCCAAGGCCGCGTCCCGTGCGCTGGCGACCGCGTCGACGGCGACGAAGGACCAGGCGCTCCGTGCCGCGGCCGACCTGCTCGAGGCCCGGACGGCCGACCTGCTCGCTGCCAACGCTCTCGACGTGGCGACCGCCGAGGCCGCCGGGACCGGCGCCGGGCTGGTGGACCGGTTGCGACTCACCCCGGAACGCGTGGCTGCAATGGCCGGGGGCCTGCGGCAGGTGGCGGACCTCCCGGACCCGGTGGGCGAGGTCGTCGACTCATGGGACCGCCCCAACGGGCTCCGGCTCTCCCGGGTGCGCGTGCCGCTCGGCGTCGTGGCGATCATCTACGAGAGCCGGCCCAACGTGACCTCGGACGCGGCGGGGCTGTGCGTGAAGTCGGGCAACGCAGCGTTCCTCCGCGGCTCGTCCACCGCGGTCCACTCCAACATCGCGATCGCTGCGGTCCTGCGGGAGGCAATGTCGGCCAACGGCCTTCCCCAGGACTCGGTCGTGCTCGTCGAGGACACCTCGCGTGAGGCGGCCACGGAGTTCATGCGCCAGCGCGGGCTGGTCGACTGCCTCATCCCGCGGGGTGGCCGGGCGCTCATCCAGTCGATCCTCGACAACGCAACCGTGCCCTACGTGATCGACGGCGACGGCAACTGCCACGTCTACGTGGACGCTGCGGCCGACCTGGACATGGCCCAGACCGTGCTGGTCAACGCCAAGACGCAGCGCCCGTCGGTCTGCAACGCGGCGGAGTCGCTGGTCGTCCACCGTGACGTGGCGGCCGACTTCCTGCCCCGGGTGGACACGGCGCTGGACCAGGTCGAGCTGGTGGGCGACGAGCGGGCCCGGGCGCTCGTTCCCCGAATGGGCGCAGCGACCGACGAGGACTTTGCGACGGAGTTCCTGGACCTCAAGCTCTCGGTCAAGGTCGTCGACTCGCTCGACGAGGCGATCGAGCACGTGAACGACACGTCGTCGGGCCACTCCGAGGCGATCATCACGACCGACGACGCCGCAGCGGCCCGGTTCCTCCGTGAGGTCGACGCCGCCGCCGTGCTGCACAACGCGTCGACCCGGTTCGTCGACGGCGAGGAGTTCGGGTTCGGCGCCGAGATCGGCATCTCCACCCAGAAGCTGCACGCCCGTGGCCCGATGGGCCTGCCGCAGCTGACCACGCTCAAGTACGTGGTGCGGGGCGACGGGCAGGTCCGAGGCTGACGGGCCCGTCCCGTTACTCCCGTCGGGGGAGGGGTCGGTAGTCTCGGCCCATGACGTCCCCCACCGATCCTCAGGCCGACCCGCGCTTCGAGTCGCTCGAGTCCGTCCGCAACCGCCTTGGCGAGGTCGACTACCTCTCTGACGACGCGATCGCCGGCACGGTCTTCCTGGCCGACCGTCTGGGCAAGCCGATCCTGGTCGAGGGTCCTGCCGGCACCGGCAAGACGCAGCTGGCCAAGTCGGTCGCCGAGATCACCGGCGCCCGGTTGATCCGCCTGCAGTGCTACGAGGGGCTCGACGAGTCCAAGGCGCTGTACGAGTGGAACTACAAGAAGCAGCTGCTGCGCATCCAGGCCACCAAGGCCG
>CAJANQ010000164.1 GCA_903941145.1 uncultured Actinomycetes bacterium | reverse complement strand
CCATCATCTCCGTGACCTGCGGCTCCAAGACGGCGCTGGCTCTCGCCGGCGGCAAGGACCAGGGCGTGCTCATGGCCCAGGCCACGCTCGACCCGGCTGACGCCACCGACGCCAAGACCCCGCAGGTTCAGGATTTCCTGAAGCAGGGAGCGACCGGCGGCCTCGACCAGGCCCAGATGGAGGGCGGCATCGCCTCGGTCGGCTGGGGCTTCGGCGCCCTGTTCGCCAAGGGACTTTCGGCCACCAAGACGGTCGACCGTGCGGGCATCCAGAACGCGCTCTTCCAGGTGCAGAAGGACGGCACGTTCGGCCTCGTCCGTCCGGACGTTGACGTGAAGACGGACAACGCCACCGACCCGTGGCTCATCGAGGGCTTCCGGATCGTGGAGCGCTCCGGCACCAACTGGACCGAGAAGGCCCCGATGCAGAACTGGAACGGCAAGTCCAACAGCTTCGCCGGCAACTGACCTGACGGTTCCCGCCCCTGTGGCTGGAACCGCGCAGATCGAGCAGGAGGGGGTCGGCCGCAGGGCCGGCCCCCTTCGTCGTTCTCGGGGTGAGGTCCCGGGTGGGCCGTCAGACGTCGAGGCCGCGCTCGATGGCGAGCAGGTCCTCGGCGGCCTGGCGGACCTGCAGGTCGCGGTCCTCGCAGAGCCGCTCGAGCATGGCGGTGACCTCCGGCCCGTCGAACGCGGCGAGGGAGAGCACGGCGCGGCGTCGGACGGTCGCCTTGTCCTCGCAGCCGGCCAGCACGGCCGTGAGCCCCTCCGGTGCGCCGATCGACCCGAGCGCGGCGACGGCCGCCTCCCGGCAGAGAGAGTCCTCATGGGTCGTGGCCAGCAGTGAGAGTCGGGACACCGAGGCCGTCCCGTCGGTGCGCTCGCCCCACGCGAACGCGGCGACCTCGACGACCGTGTCGTCGGGGTCGTCGAGCAGCGCCATGAGCTCCGCCGCGACGTCGACGCGGTGCGCCGCGACCAGCGCAGCGCGGCGCCGGACCGACCGGTCCGGGTCGGCCAGTCCAGCCGACAGCTCGTCCGGTCCGAGCGCGTCGCAACGCTCGAGCGCGCCGAGTGCAGCGCCCCGGACCGACGGGTCGGGGTCACCGAGAGCGGCACGCGCAATGCCGCGCTCGCCCTGGTGGCCGGCCACCACGACGGCCTGTCGGCGCGCTGCGGGACTGGCTCCGTTCGGTTGGTCGGGGCTCGTGCTCAGGGTGGACTCCAGGTGAACTCGTGGTCCTGCCGCGGATCGGGGCTGGACTATTGGGAGGATCTTCCCCTTACACTGTCCTCCGGCGCGAACCGCAGGAGGGCATTGGCGTGTCGTACATGGTCATCTTTCAGTCCCCGGACGGCAACGCCGGGTACAACCAGTTCGAGAAGCTCGAGGGGGCAGTCGAGTTCGTCGAGACCCTGAGGAACGAGCAGGGCGTGGAGAACGCCCGCATGTTCGACCTCAAGGAGATCGAGTTCGTCATGACCCCGACGTGGCACGTCGACATGGCGGCGATCGGAGCGGGCTCGCCCGTTCCCTCGGCCCCGCCGGCTCCCGTGGCCCCGGCCGAGCCCCAGGCTCCGGTCGACGTGGCCCCGCCGGTCGTCGAGGAGCCTGCGGCCCCGGCCGTCGAGGAGTTCCCCGCGCCGCCGGTGGACCTGACCGACACCCCGGCCCCGACCTTCGAGGCGCCCGTCGCCGAGGAGCCCCTCCAGGAGTACGCGCCGCCGGTCGTGCCCGAGGCACCCACCGCAGACGCGTTCCCGCCGCCGCCGGCCCCGCCGGCCGACAGTGGTGGGCCCAGCTTCCTGCCCCCGCCGCCGATGCCGCCGAACGAGGACGTCGCCCCGCCGGCACCCGAGGCACCGGCCGCACCCGAGGCGCCGGCCGCTCCTGAGCAGCCCCAGCGTCGGGGTCTGTTCGGCCGCTGAGCCGACCTGGCCACCGAGAGTTCTGACGTTCGCACCCGGGTCCGCCCGGGTGCGAACTCGCGTCCGGGGCGCTGTTCGGGTCCCGACCGCTCGGCGGCCGGTCAGCCCACGAGGGTGATGACGACCAGAGCGACGAGCCCGAGGACGGCCCCGATGGTCGCCGCAGTCCCGACCACTCCGAGCAGCAGCCACAGCAGCGCCCGGGTCCGGGTCCGGGCGGTGGGGACGACCGGGGCGAGCACCTCCGGCCGGGCCTCGTGGGCTGCGCTGGGCACGGTCTCAGCAGTCGAACCGCTGACCGGAGCGGGCGTGGCAGTCTGAGGCACCGGACGCGGGCCGAACAGCGCAACGCCGAACGCGACCGCACCCGCAACGACGACCAGGACCCCGACGAGCAACGTGACCATTCCGTCCGACAGCGTACCGACCAGCAGCCCGGTGGCAGAAGAACTGACCACGGCCGAGGGCGACCGCGACCTGGTGGCCGAGGCGGTCGCCGACGTCGCCGCCGAGCGTGCGTCGCACCGCCGTTCCCGCCGTAGGTGGGGGATCCTGGCCGCGGTAGTGGCGGTCCTGGCCGTTCTGGTGGCCGCCGCACTGCTCATCAAGCTGCCGTACTACCTGATCGAGCCCGGGTCGGTCCGACCGGCGGAGCAGCGGATCGAGGTCACGGGGGCCAAGGCGTTCACGACCAAGGGGGAGGTGCTCTTCACCACCGTCTACCTGGTCCAGGCCACGCCGGCGAACTGGTTGCGGGCGCAGGTCGACGACGCGATCAAGGTCGTGCCCGAGAAGGCGCTCTACCCCAAGGGCGACAAGGTCGGCGAGAAGGAGAACCAGGCCGACATGGACCTGTCCAAGCTCGTGGCGACCCGTGAGGCCCTTGACTACCGGGGGTTCGACGCCTCCTTCACCGGCAGCGGTGCGCGCGTGGCGGTGCTGTCGTCCAAGAGCCCTGCGACGGGCAAGCTCGCACCCGGTGACGTCATCACCGAGGTCGCCGGCGCAACGGTGGCGCTGCCGAACGACATCGGCACTGCGCTGGCGCCGCACCGCCCGGGTGAGGCCGTGCCGGTCACGTTCACCCGCAAGGGCGAGGACGGTGCCGCGTCCACCCGCACGGTCGACGTCGTGCTGGGCGCGGCCCCCGAGGACCCGGCCCGGCCGATCCTCGGCGTGCAGGTGACGGCGGTGGACCCCAAGGTCGACTCGCCCGTGCAGGTCGAGGTCGACTCCGGCTCCGTATCCGGGCCGTCGGCGGGGCTGGCCTGGACGCTGGCGATCATCGACCGCCTCACGCCGTCGTCGTTGACCCAGGGCCAGGACGTCGCGGTGACGGGCGCGATCCTGCCCGACGGGAAGGTCGGGCAGATCGGCGGCATCACGCAGAAGGTCGCTGCGGTGAAGCGGGCCGGTATCGGCACGTTCCTCTACCCGGCGTCGACGCCCAAGAAGGAGCAGGCGGCCATGCGCAAGGTGGCCGGCAGCGCAGTGAAGCTCAAGCCCGTCGACACCCTCGACGAGGCCGTCGCAGCGCTCGACCCGAAGCTCGCAGCCAGCCATCCCTGACGGGGCAGGGGTCCTGCGGCAGTCCGCGACCGGCGCCCGGACCACCCGTAGCATCGGGCCATGTCCGACGGCGTGCCTGATCCTCCCGCGCTCGACCCGACGGAGCTCGCCGGCCGCAAGTTCGGCAAGGCCCGGAAGGGGTACGAGCAGGCCGAGGTGCGCTCTGCGCTCGGTCTGGCGGCTGACGCCCTGCGTGTCTGGCAGGAGCGCGACGACCGTCTGCAGGCCCGCATCGAGCAGCTCGAGGCCGCGCTCGAGGCCGCCAACGTGCTTGACGACGAGCGGGTCGCCTCGTTGCTCGGGACCGAGGCCGTCAAGGTCATCCAGGCCGCCCGGGAGGCGGCGGACGAGATCCGGCGCCGTGCCGAGTCCGACGCCGAGGAGGCTGCCGCCGTCCTGCGCACCGAGCTCGACGCCGAGGCCGACCTGGCCCGCAGCGAGACCGAGCAGCTCCGTGCCGAGGTCCTGAAGGCCGCCGAGGCCGAGCTGGCGTCGGCCCGCCGTCGTGGGCGCGAGATGGTGGGGGAGGCCCGCGCCGTGCGCGAACGCATGCTGCGCGACCTGGCCGAACGCCGCCGCACCGCCCGGCAGCAGATCGCAGCGGCCCAGGCCGGCCGCGACCAGATCCTGGACGCCCTCCGTGCCGCAGGTGTGGCGGTGGACGGCGTGACGCTCAACCTGGGCGACGTCGACAAGGCCGTGGCCCGCGCCGCTGAGCGAGCCGCGCTCAGCGTCGAGGAGGACATCGACCGGTTCGTCGACACGCTCCGCGAACGCCTCGGCGACACCGGCATGCCCGCAGACGGCGAGCTGGCCGAGGTCACCGTGCTCGAGGTCGTCGAGCTGCCCGCGGACGAGGCCGATGACGCCGGCGCAGGTGTCGACCGGCCGGCCGACGTGGTCGGCGCCGAGGAACCGTCCGACGACGTTGCCGCCGAGGTCGCCGACGGGTCCGACCACGGTGCGGCGCTCACCGCGGTCGAGGACGCCCCGGAGCGCGATCCCGGCCCGACCGACGGTCCCGACGGGGACCACGTGGTCGTCGAGCTTGTCGTCCCTGACGCCGCCGCCGACCTTGACGACGAGCCGGACGAGGCCGAGGTGCTGGGTGACCTGGCTCTGGCCGCTTCGCCCAGCGAGCTCGCCGCGGCCCGCCGGACGGTCGGCGCTGACGCCGAGGTCATCGAGTTCGCGACGGCAGCGCGCCGGCCCGCCTCCTACTTCGTGGGCGACGACGAGGACCTCGACGACGACCTAGACGACTCCTACGACGACTACGAGTTCGAGGACGACCTCGACGAGGACGAGCCCGACGACGAGGGCGCGTCGCTCACCGTCGTCGAAGGCACCCCTGACGACGCTGCGGCCGCCGCAGCGACCGTGCACGACCTGATCACGCGCATGCGGGAGTCGGCCGACCATGCGCCGGACCAGGCGGTTGCGGGCGCCCCGGAGCCTGCCGAGACCGTGGGCCCCGAGGACTCGCCGGAGGCTGTCGCCAGGCCGGTGCCCGACGACGAGTCACTGCGCGACCGGCGCGACGCGCTGGTCGAGCCGACGTTCAAGGCCGTCGCCAAGCTGTTGAAGCGCACGGTGTCGGACGAGCAGAACGAGGTCCTCGACCAGCTGCGCCGTGCCGCGTCCCGCGGCCGTGGGGCCCGGCCGGGCATCGACGCGCTCTTGGGCAGCGCCGAGGACGACCGGTCGACCTACCTCGACGTGCTGCTGGCCGACCTACTGCCGGCTGCCAGCGCCGGGGCGGCGTTCTGGACGGAGCTCGCCCCGTCGGACGGGCCGCAAGAGGTGGAGGACGATGCGGTCGGCGCCGTGGTGTCGGGGCCGCTCGCCGACGCGCTCGCCGTCCGACGCGTGCGGGTGGCCAAGGTGCTCGAGTCCGCAGAGGTCGAACAGCTCGACGCCGACGAGCTCGCGGCGCGCCTGAGCGCGACGTACCGGGAGTGGCGCACCGCGGCGCTCGACGAGCTGGCGGGGGACCTGGTGACTGCGGCGTTTGCGGCGGGCACCCGGGCCGCTGCGGGCGCCGGGACCCCGTGCCGGTGGGTCGCGGACCATGGCGGCCTGCCGTGCGCCGACGCCGACGACAACGTGCTCGCGGACTCGGTCCCGTGCGGCGCGGCGTTCCCCACCGGGGACACGGCGCCTCCGGCGCACCCTGGTTGCCGCTGCCTGGTCGTCCCGGTCGACTGAGCGGACTGTCGGCGGCGCTTGCATGCCGACCCGCACGCCGTCGGCAGGGTCGGTAGCCTGCGCGGGTGCGAGTTCCAGAGGACATGTCCGGTGAACCGGTGGCCGGACGGCCCAAGGCAGGCCGCCGACGGGTCGTGCTGGCCGTCGTCGCGGTGGTCGTGGTGGTGCTGCTGCTCTCGCTGCGGGCCATCGCCACCTTCTGGACCGACTTCTTGTGGTTCGACTCCCTCGACCTCAACGGGGTGTGGCGCCGGCTGCTCTCGGCAAAGGTGACGCTGGGCGTCGCCGCGTCGCTGACCTTCTTCCTGCTGCTGTGGACCAACCTGCTGGTGGCCGACAAGCTCGCCCCGCCGTTCGCTCCGGCGGTGGGTCCGGAGGACGAGCTGCTGCTCCGGTACCGGGAGCTCGTCGCCGGCCGTCAGCGGCTCGTCTGGCTGGTCGTCTCGCTCGTCATCGCAGTGCTCCCGGGAATGAGCGCCTCGGCGCAGTGGCGCGAGTGGCTGCTGTTCCGGTTCGGCGGCTCGTTCGGCAAGAAGGACCCGCAGTTCGGCACCGACATCGGCTTCTACGTCTTCAAGCTGCCGTTCCTGTCGTCCGTCGTGGACTGGCTCTTCGCGTTCCTTGTGGTGACGGCGGTCGCGGTAGGCGTCGTCCACTACCTGAACGGCGCCATCCGCCTGCACCAGCCCGGCAACCGGGTGACACCGAACGCGAAGGCGCACCTGTCGGTGCTGCTCGCCCTGGCGGCACTGGTCAAGGCGGCCGACTACTGGCTCCAGCGGTTCGAGCTCACGACGTCGGGCGGCCGCAGCTTCGACGGAGCGGGGTACACCGACGTCAAGGCCACGCTGCCGGCGATCCAGCTGCTGATCCTGGTGTCGATCTTCGCCGCGGTGCTCCTGCTCGTGAACATCTGGCGGAAGGGCTGGGTGCTCCCGGTCATCGTCGTGGCCATCTGGGGCCTGCTGGTCGGGGTGGCCGGCGGGTTCTTCCCGGCCTTCGTGCAGCGGTTCCAGGTCGACCCGGCCGAGCTGGCCAAGGAGAAGCCGTACATCGAGCGCAATATCGAGGCCACTCGTGAGGCGCTCGGCCTGGACGGGGTCAAACGGCAGGACTTCAACTATTCGCCCGACCTGACCCCGGCCGACGTCGAGGGCCAGAAGTCGAACCTGGAGAACGCCCGTCTGCTGGACCCGTCGATCATCCTGCCGACGATCCAGAACCTGCAGTTCGAGCGCGAGTACTACACGTTCCGTGACGTCGACGTGGACCGCTACGACGTCGGCGGGACCCGCGAGCCCGTCGTGATCTCGTCGCGGGAGCTGAATACCGAGGGCATCTCCAACCCGTCGTGGGAGAAGCTGCACCTGGTCTTCACGCACGGCTACGCCGCCGCCCTGGCACCCGCCAACAAGGTCAACGACCGCGGCGAGCCCGAGTTCCTGGTCCAGGGCATCCCGGCCGAGGTCACCGGCCTCCCGCCGCTCACGCGGCCGGAGATCTACCACGGCGAGGACATGACGGGGTACGCCATCGTCGGCACCAAGCAGACCGAGCTGAGCACCGACGACGTCACCACCAAGTACGACGGGAAGTCGGGCGTCGCCCTCAGCTCCTTGAGCCGGCGCGCGGCGTTCGCACTGCGGTTCGGCGAGATCGAACCGCTCATCTCCAACTACGTCGAGAAGAAGTCCAAGGTCATCTACCAGCGCGACGTGGTGGGCCGCGTGCAGCAGGTGGCGCCCTTCCTCGAGCTCGACCAGGACCCGTACCCGGTGCTCGTCGACGGCCGCGTGAAGTACTTGGTCGACGGCTACACGACCACGTCGAACTACCCGTACGCCCAGGAGGTCGACGCGGGCGAGGTCGACGCCGGTTCGGCCGGCACGTTCAACTATCTGCGCAACTCGGTGAAGGTCCTCGTCGACGCCTACGACGGCACCGTCACGCTGTACCTGACCGACGAGCTCTACGGGGCCAAGGACCCGATCATCCAGGCCTACGCCAAGGCGTTCCCGGGGCTCTTCAAGTCGGACATCCCGCCGAACATCCTGGAGCATGCCCGGTACCCGGAGTTCATGTTCAAGACGCAGACCACGGTGTGGGGCAGGTACCACCAGACCAACCCGTCGACGTTCTTCAACAACAGCGACCGTTGGGCCGTGGCCCAGCAGCCGCCGGACCGGGCCACCGGGTCCGCGGGCGACGCCGAGACCGTCGCCCCGACCGGCCAGCAGCCCCGGATCGAGCCCTACTACCAGATGATCCAGGGCGCCCCCGGCGAGGAGCCCAAGTTCGTGCTGACCCGGCCGTTCGTGCTGGCGTCGGGCGACGACTCGGGCCGGAACCTGACGGCGGTGATGTCGGCGAACAACGACCCGGAGAACTACGGGAAGCTGTCGGAGCTGGTCATGGTGTCCACCCGAAAGGACGGCACGATCGAGCGCAACAACTCGGTCGACGGCCCGCTGCAGGCCAACCAGAAGATGGTGACCTACGACCCCGTGTCGTCGTACCAGTCGCTCGTCGGCTCCCGAGGCTCGCGGGTGCGGTTCGGCAACCTGCTGATCCTGCCGTTCGGAAACTCGCTCCTCTACCTGCGGCCGATCTACGCCGCCGAGGAGCAGAGCGGCCGCTACACGCTCAAGAAGGTCGTGGTGGCCTCCGGCGACAGGGTCGGGTTCGGCGACACGCTCTCTGAGGCCGTCCTTGACCTCAGCGGGACGGGTTCCAGCGGGCAGCCCCAGACCGGGGATTCGTCCAACGGGTCGTCGCCGACCACCGCACCGCCAGTAAAGGACCCGTCGGGTCGGACCGCCGAGCAGCTGCTCGAGGCCGCCGACAAGAAGTTCACCGAGGCCGAGGAGCAGCTGGCCAACGGCGACCTGGGTGCGTACCAGGCCGCAGTCAAGGAGGGCCAGGCCCTGGTGCGCCAGGCCGCCAACGCCCTCGGGACGGCGGGGGCGACGGCGCCCGCCGCGTCCGACGCGCCGGCCACGACCACCACGACGGTCAAGGCCGGAAAGGCCTAGGCCCCGCCGGTCGACCTGCGGGCCCGTCGCGCCACGAAAGTCCGGAGACTGCCCACTAGGGTTCCCGCCGTGACTTCGCTCTTCGCCGCCGGTGTGCTGGATCCTGCCGAGCTGCTCAAGGCCGGCGGGTTCATCCTGTTGCTGGTCATCGTGTTCGCAGAGTCGGGCCTGCTCATCGGCTTCTTCCTGCCCGGTGACTCACTCCTGTTCGTCGCCGGCATGGTCGCTGCCGGCACCTTTGCCGACGCATTCCCGAAGGCGGGCGACGTCTCGTTCGGCGTGCCCCTCTGGGTCCTGCTCGCCAGCATCTTCGTGGCGGCGTTCCTGGGGGACCAGGTGGGCTACGCCTTCGGCCGAAAGGTCGGCCCGGCGCTCTTCCGGAAAGAGGACTCGAAGCTGTTCAAGAAGGCCTACGTCGACAAGGCGCAGTCGTTCTTCGAGCACCACGGCCCGCGGGCCATCATCCTCGCCCGGTTCGTACCGGTCGTCCGCACGTTCTGCCCGATCGTGGCCGGTGTCGGTCACATGGAGTACCGAACCTTCGTGCGGTTCAACATCATCGGTGCCCTGCTGTGGGGCGTCGGCGTCACACTCCTCGGCTACTTCCTGGGCAGCATCCCGCTGGTCCGGGACAACATCGAGATCGCGCTGCTCGTGGTGGTGGCGGTCTCCTTGGGCCCCGTGGCGTTCGAGTTCGTCCGTCACCGCCGCCAGGCGAAGTCGGCCGCCGCCCCGACCGAGTCCTGACCGGGGTCGTCCCAACCGGCGGTCCATGCCCCCGGCGGCCCCTGTCCACGCCCGGGAATTGACGTCGCGGCGCTCGCGGACTGAAATTCCCCGGTTGCCCGGCGACACGCTGCCGGGCCATGTGTCCCTGACCCACTGACTGAGGTATCTCAATGCCCACGTTGCTCGCCGCCGAAGGTGGCTACCAGCTCTTCAAGCTCGGCAGCGCCGAGAAGGCCTGGCTCTACTTCTGCATCGCCGTGGCCCTGGTCGCCCTAGTGGCCGGCTACGCCATGATGAAGTCGGTCCTGGCCAAGGACGCCGGCACCGAGAAGATGAACGAGATCGCCGGTGCGGTCCAGGAAGGCGCGATGGCCTACATCAAGCGCCAGTTCCGGACCATCGGGTTCATCGTCGTCCCGCTCGCCGCCGTGGTGTTCGCCACCTCGACCGAGGTCATCAACCCGCTCAACGGCAACGGCCTCGACCGGGTGCAGTCCGGCCTCTGGCGCACCGTGGCCTTCCTGGTCGGCGCGCTGTTCTCGGGCTTCATCGGGTTCGTGGGCATGTGGCTCGCCACCCGGGCCAACGTCCGCACGGCCGCGGCTGCCAAGACGGGCTCCATGGACGCCGCCCTCCAGGTTGCGTTCCGCGCCGGTGGCACCATCGGCCTGTTCACCGCCGGTCTTGGCCTCCTGGGCGCCACCGCCATCGTGCTGGTCTTCCAGAACACTGCCTCGTCGATCCTCATCGGGTTCGGCTTCGGCGGCTCGCTGCTCGCACTGTTCCTCCGTGTCGGCGGCGGCATCTTCACCAAGGCGGCCGACGTGGGCGCCGACCTCGTCGGCAAGGTCGAGGCGGGCATCCCCGAGGACGACCCCCGCAACCCCGCCACCATCGCCGACAACGTGGGCGACAACGTGGGCGACTGCGCCGGCATGGCGTCGGACCTGTTCGAGTCGTTCGGCGTGGTCCTGGTGGCCAACATCATCCTGGGCGTCACCGCCTTCCGCGCCGTCGGCATCGTCGGCGACAACGCCGCCAAGGGCCTGATCTTCCCGCTCGCCATGATGGGCATCGGCCTGCTGGCCTCGATGGTCGCGATCGTGACGGTGAAGGCCCGCTCCGGCGAGACCGACGCCCTCAAGCCCATCAACCGTGGCCTCAACGTGGCCTCGGTCATCTCGCTCATCGGCGCCGCCGTCGTGGCCTTCGCCTACGTGGGCAACCCGGTCGGCTCCAAGGTGTCGGCCGTCGGCACCCGCATGTTCCTCGCCGTCGTGGCGGGCGTCGTGCTCGGCCAGGTGGCCAGCCGCATCACGCAGTACTACACGTCGAGCCAGTTCAAGCCGGTGCGTGACATCGCCGAGTCCGGCAAGACCGGCCCCGCGACCGTCGTGCTCTCCGGCATCTCGAGCGGCATGGAGTCCGCCGTGTGGGCCGTCGTGGCCATCGCCGTGGCCATCATGGTCGGCCTCGGCCTCGGCGGCGGCAACACGCTCTTCGCCTTCTTCATGGTGGCGCTGACCGGTATCGGCATGCTGTCGACCACCGGCATCGTCGTGGCCGAGGACACCTTCGGCCCCATCGCCGACAACGCCCAGGGCATCGCCGAGATGTCCGGGGAGCTGCAGGGCGAGACCGAGACGATCCTCGACGGCCTCGACACGGTGGGCAACACCACCAAGGCGGTCACCAAGGGCTTCGCCATCGGCTCCGCCGTCATCGCGGCGGTGGCTCTGTTCGCCTCGTTCCGCGAGACCATCGCGGCGACCGGCACCACCGAGGCCGGCGCGGCGCTCCGCGAGGTCGGCGTGTCCAAGGCGTTCGACGCCGTGGCCATCAACATCGCCGACCCCAAGGTCTTCGCCGGTGCGCTCATCGGTGGCACCGTCGTGTTCCTCTTCTCCTCGCTGGCCATCCTGGCCGTGGGCCGCACCGCCGGCACCGTGGTCCAGGAAGTGCGTCGCCAGTTCCGTGAGAAGCCCGGGATCATGGACTACACCGAGAAGCCCGACTACGGCCCGGTCATCGACATCTGCACCAGTGCAGCGCTTCGTGAGCTCACCACCCCTGCGCTCCTCGCCGTGCTCATGCCGGTCGTCGTGGGCTTCGGCCTGGGCTACTACGCCCTGGGCGGCTTCCTGGCCGCGACCATCGTGGTGGGCGCACTCATGGCCAACTTCCTGTCGAACTCGGGCGGCGCCTGGGACAACGGCAAGAAGTACATCGAAGAGGGCAACCTGGGCGGCAAGGGCTCCGACGTCCACAAGGCCGTCGTCATCGGCGACACTGTCGGCGACCCCTTCAAGGACACCGCCGGCCCGGCCATCAACCCGCTCATCAAGGTCATGAACCTGGTGTCGCTGCTGGTGCTGCCCGCCATCATCTCGCTGAAGGACAACACGGGTGCCCGTCTGGGCATCGCGGCAGTGGCGCTGGTCGTCGTGCTCGCCTCCGTGGTGTTCTCCAAGAAGCAGGCCACGTCGTTCGGTGAGGACGCACCGGTCCAGGTCTGAGTCGTCGGTCGTGCCCGGGACGTATCCCGTCCCGGGCGCCGACCCTCGTTCCCGTCCCGCGGGCGCGGCCATGGCCGACGTGCTGGGCGGGTACCTGCTCGACCTCCGGTCGCACGAGCACGGTGCGCTCGACGCGACCGACCCCGAGGAGCTCCACGACTTCCGTGTGGCCCTCCGACGTGCCCGCTCCGTGCTCTGGGGCGGGCACCGCACGTTCCCGGCCGAGGAGCTCGAGCTGTTCGAGGCGCTCGTTGTCTGGCTGGCCCGGCTGACCTCGTCGGCCCGTGACCTCGACGTCATGGCCCAGGACCTCCCGGGTCTGCTCGACCAGCTCCCGGAGGGTGCGCGCCGGCGCGGCGTCGGCGGGCTGCAGCGGGAGCTCGCCGACCGTCAGGCCCAGGCCCACGCAGACCTCGAGGCCGCGATGCGGGGCGCCCGCTACCCGGTGCTGCTGCGCCGTTGGGAGTCCCTCGCCTCCGGCACCGTGGTCGGCGGCGGCCCGCCCGGCCCCGACGCCGACCGGCCCGCCGGCCAGGTCGTCGCGCGGGTCCTCAAGAAGTCGCTCAAGAAGGCCCGGAAGAGCGGGGCGGTGGCGCTGGCGTCCGACGACCGAGGTGACTGGCACCGTCTTCGCAAGGACCTCAAGCGGTTCCGGTACCTGCTGTCCGGGTTCGAGGCGCTCTACCCGCCCGGCGCGGCCAAGCCCGTCGAGCGCGAGCTGGCCGACCTGCAGGACGTGCTCGGCAAGCTGCAGGACCGCCACGTGCAGGCCACGCTGGTCGAGCAGGCCGGTCTGGCCGCGGGTGGACGGTCTGCGCTCGTGGCCGGTGCACTCTCGGACCGTCTGCGACGCGCCGAGGACAAGTCCCACCACAAGTGCCACCGGGCCTTCCGCGAGTTCGACCGCTCCGACGTCCGCGCCGAACTGTCCGACCTCCTGGCCTGAGCCTCCCGCCCTCCTTGCTCCCTCTCGCCCTCTCTCCCTCCCCGAACTCGTGACGGTTT
>CAJANQ010000163.1 GCA_903941145.1 uncultured Actinomycetes bacterium | reverse complement strand
CGTCGTGGTCTTCGGCACGGTGGTCGTCGTCTTCGGCGCGGTCGTCGGGGGGACCGTCGGGGTCGTCGTGCCACCAGGAACGCTGCAGGCGATGCCGTTCAGCTTGCAGTTCGTCGGCGTCACACCTCGTCCGGCGGCGACGTACCCGATGGTGATCGAGCCGCCGGCCGCCAGGTTGGGTGCCCAGGCCGGCGCCTTGACGGTGACCTTCTGGCCGACCTGCTAGGTCAGACGTCCACCCCACAGGGACGAGATCTTGGGGGCAAGGTCAAAGGTCAGCACCCAGTTCCGCTGCACGACTGCGGTCGGGTTGTGGACCGTCAGGCTGGCCTGGTGCCCGGTTGTCCACGAGTTCACCCTGGAGTACGTGGAGGTCAGCGTCGCTGCTCCCGAGACACCGGTCAGCGCCATGATGCTGGCGATTGCGGTGATGGTGGCAACTACTGACATACGTGCTCTGGTCGTTGACTGGCTCATGTGCGGTCCCCCTGGGTCTGAACGTTCTTCGGCGCCTGCCAGCTGTTGCTTGAGCGCGGGTTGGGATGACCTTCCGACGAGGTTCCGGCGGCGAGCACCACAACGCGAATGACGGGGCCCGAAGGCCCCGTCGTCCGGGAGCAAGTCCTAGGACGGTCCGGCAACGCTGCCGGCGAGCCGTCCCCGAGCTGCGTCAGCCCAGCTGCGAGCCGACGTTGGAGAACTTGGTGTCGGCGGAGTTGCCGAGGAAGGTGATGGCGCCGATGCAGACCACGGCGATCAGGGCGACGAGCAGCGCGTACTCGACGAGGGCGGCGCCACGCTCGTTGCCGATGTGGGCGGTGAGCCAGGTGCGGAGGAAGTGGTACTGAGTCATTTCGGTGCTCCCGTTGGTTCTGGGCCGATGGTCTCGACCCCCTGTGTGATGGTCATTGCTTCGGACCATGGGCCGATCGACCTGAACAATTCGGCCCCGACCTCACGGACCATGGACATCCGTCCACCATCGCGACCTGGGTGCTTCCGCGGAAGCGGTTGGGAGCGGCCGGAACGCGAACGACGGGGCCCGAGGGCCCCGTCGCCGTGGTTCGTGCTGGTGAAGGTCAGCCGAGCTGCGAGCCGACGCTCGAGAACTTGGTGTCGGCAGAGTTGCCGAGGAAGGTGATGGCGCCGATGCAGACCACGGCAATGAGAGCGACGAGCAGCGCGTACTCGACGAGGGCGGCGCCACGCTCGTTGCCGATGTGGGCGGTGAGCCAGGTGCGGAGGAAGTTGTACTGGGTCATTTCGGAATCTCCCTGATGTAGGGGGCCGATACCTTCGACCGCCTGTGTGATGCCCATTGCTTCGGACCGTTCGTCGCCCGACCTGAACAAGAAGGTCCGAAACCTTCGGCCGTGGACAGCCGTCCAGCCGGGGCGTGACCACCCAACTGCCGGCGGCCCGGCGGCCGGTGCTTCCGCGGAAGCACCCGCGGGAATCTCTCGCCTCCCTCCACCGGCCCGAAGGGCTCGTACTCGATCTCGTGTTCGGCGTTGTGTTCGGTGTTCGCGACGGCAGAAGCGCAGAACAGTTCCTGTTCCGCCAATCTTCGGATAGCCTGCGTTCGTTGTTCGTGACGGCACGATCAGCGAATTAGTTGCCTGACGGGAGGTGTGTGCCCCATGGACCAGTCCGAACTGCTCGACGAACTCGTGGTCGCCCTCGCCGAGCTCGGCGTCCCGGTGCGGTCCGACGGCGACGGCCTGGTCGTCGACGGTGTGCGCATCACCCCCACGCTCGTACCCCGGGCCCACCCCACCCCGGCCGACCTCGCCCAGGTGCTCCACGACCACCGCGGTCGGCTGCCGGCGCTCGTCGTGGCCGACCGGGTGAGCAGCGCGGGTCGCGCCGTGCTGCGCGACGCCGGCTGGGGCTGGCTCGACCGCCGCGGCGACCTGCGACTGTGGACCACCGGCGTCCGCATCGAGGCCGCCGTCCCTGGCGAGCGCGCCACCCGCACCAAGCCGGTCAACGCGTGGACGCCGCTCGGCCTGGAGATCGCACTCGCCGCGATGGTCTCGCCCGACGAGCCGGTCACCGCACGCAAGGTCGCCCCGCGCATCGGCCGCAGCGCCGGTGCCATCCACGAGCTCGTCGGCCGGTTCGCCGAGCACGGGCTCATCGGCCGCAACACGCACAAGCCGCTCATGCCCGACCTGTTCTGGGAGACCGCTGCGCACTGGCCCGACGACGGCTGGCTCGCGCTGGCCGCCGGTGCCGACGAGGTCGGCAGGCTGCTCGGCGCCGAGCACGTCGTCCGGGTCGACGAGCGTGCCGCGACCATGGGCGGCGCCAAGATCACCGCGGCGGGCGACCTGCCGGCACGCCTCTACGTGACGTCGGCCGCCGGGATGCGCAAGGTCCGTTCACTCGTCGACCGCGAGCAGCCCACCAAGTCATGGGTGCGGCTCGCTCCGGTGACCTGGGTGCCCGACAACGTGGACCACCCGCCCACCGACGCCCAGCCCTGGCGGGTCGCCCACCCGGTGCTGTGCGCGCTGCGGCTGGCCGCCGACCCCGCCCGCGGTCGTGAGATCGTCGAGGCCTGGGGCGTCGTCCGGCCCGAGGAGCCCAAGTGAGCAGCGCCCGACCGGTCGTCCTGTCGGGCCGTCGCGGCGGCACCACCCACCTCGAGGTCGAGCTCCTGGCGTCGTTGCCGCAGGACATGCGGCTCATCGGCGGGCTGGCCGTCATGTGCCGGGTCGGCGTGCCCCACCGCACCACGGTCGACCTCGACGTCATCACCCGCGGCCTCGACGACCACCACGAGTCCATCAGCGGGCTGGCCCTGACCAGCACCGGCGGCGGCCAGTACTCGTTCGAGGGCGGCCTGGACCTGGACGTGATCGACGTCGCGCCCGAGTCGGCCGAGGAGCTGCTGGAGGTCCTGTCCGACGGCGGGCTCCCGGTCACGGACCTGGAGCTGGCTGTCGTCGCGCATACGTGGGCGCACGACCACGCGGCGCCGCTCGACGTGGTCGCGGTGGAGGACTCGACCGGGGACCGGCTCGCCGAAGCACTCGGCCGGCTGGTCGCCACCACGGTCGGTCTCGTGGTCATGAAGTCCGCCGTCGTGCCGCTGCGAGCGTCCTCCAAGCCCGAGAAGCGGTCGTCCGACCTCTACGACCTGGGCCGGCTGCTCACCGCCGGACGCCCGGACCGGCAGGAGATCGCGACGCTGCCGCCCACACTGCGCGAGGTCACCTTCGGGCGGCTCCACGACTGGTTCGTCGACGACTCCGGCCGGGACCGCACCTACCGGGACGTCCGCCGGTTCGACGAGCCGCTGCTCGACCTCGACGACGTCGCCGACGCGGTCGAGGACCTGACTGCGGGCTGAGCCCGGGTCAGCCGAGCGTCCGGAACGGCGAGGCCGCCTCCAGGTCCAGGGCCAGCTGCAGCAGCAGCCGCTCGCCGCCGACCGGGCCGGTGAACATCACGCCGACCGGCAGGTTGGTCTGGTCGTCGTGGCCGAGCGGCAGGCTGATGGACGGCTCGCCGGTGGCGTTGGCCAGCGGCGTGAACCCCACCCACTCCTCGACCTTGGGGAACAGCTCCCCGAACGGCTGCGTGGTGGCCAGGCGGCCGATGGGCGGCGCCACCGTGTTCATGACCGGACTCACGACCAGGTCGACCGAGGCGTAGACGGCGGCCTGCACCTTGGTCGAGGCCCGGAGGCGCCGGACGGCACCGGGCGACCGGCGCAGGTTGGACCTGAACATCTTGGCGAGACCCAGGGTGAGGTCGGACAGGCGGGACGTGTCGAACGCCTTGCCGTACAGCTGCGGGCCGGCGATCGAGACGGAGTAGGCGAGCGCCGCCCAGTAGTGCTTGAAGTCGTCCTCGAACTGGTCCAGGCCGGGGAGCGTCACGGGCTCGACGCTGTGGCCGAGCGACTCCAGCAGCGCGACCGCGTCGGCCAGCGTGGCGGTGGTGGCCGCGTCGAGCGGGTTGCCGTTGGGCGACTCGTCGACCAGCCCGATGCGCAGTGGCCGGTCGGTGCCCCGCTCCACCAGGCCCAGGGTCGGCAGCTTGGGGTTGGCGTACCGGCGCTCCGACTCGAACAGGTACAGGGCCGTGTCGCGCACGGTCCGGGTGAGCAGGCCCTCGCCCAGGATGTCGACGGGGAGCAGCTTGGCGTCCGGGCTGGTGGCGAGACGTCCCCGTGAGGGCTTGAGGCCGACCAGGCCGCAGCACGCGGCGGGGATGCGGATCGAACCGCCGCCGTCCACACCGTGGGCGACCGGCACCACACCAGCAGCAACGAGCGCGGCGGACCCGCTCGACGAGCCGCCGGCCGTGTGGTCCGGGTTCCACGGGTTGCGCGTGGGCGGGGTGCCGTCGGGGAACTCGGCGGACGGGGTGAACCCGAACTCGGGGAGCGAGCTCTTGCCCAGGCACACGAGCCCCATGTCCAGGATCTGGCCGGCCACGGGCGCGGTCCGGGTGGCCGGCGGCGCGGTGGCCAGCGCGGCCGTGCCCTGCCGGGTCGGGAGGCCCTCGACGTCCTCGTTGTCCTTGATGAAGGTGGGCACGCCGGCGAACGGCCCGGTCACGCCCCCCGCGGCACGCTCGAGCGCTCGCTCGTAGTCACGGGTGACGACGGCAGCCAGGACGGGGTCGACCCGCTCGGTGCGGGCCATGGCGGCGGTGATCGCCTCGGTCGCGGTCAGGTCGCCGTTGCGGATCGCCTGCGCGGTACCGACACCGTCAAGAAGTGAGAGCTCGTCGTGGAAAGCATGGACTGGTTCGCTCGGCACGGGGGCGAGACCATCAGACCGGGGCCGGGTGCGACAAGTTCCCAGCAAAGTTGGGAACCATTCTTAGGAATGATTACCATTTCCAGCATGGCATCAACACACCGTCTGTTCACCACCGCTGCGGCCACCGCGCTGCTCCTGACGTCTGCCGTCGCCTGTTCGTCCACCGACGACACGGCAGCCCCGAAGGGCGACTGCCCGGTCACTCCCGTCAAGGTCACCGTCTCGGTCGACCAGTGGACCGACATGGTCAAGTCGCTCGCCGGCGACTGCGCCGTGGTGCAGACCGTGGTCGAGTCCACCGCGACCGACCCGCACGAGTTCGAGCCCACCCCGGCCGACACCGCCAAGCTCACCAACGCCGACCTGGTCGTGGTGAACGGTCTCGGGTACGACGAGTGGGCCACCAAGGCGGCGGACGCCGCGTCGCCGCAGCCCGCGGTGGTCGACGCCGCCGAGGCGACCGGTCGGACCGAGGGGTCCAACCCGCACGTCTGGTACGACCCCGCCGCCCAGCAGAAGGTGGCCGGCGCCGTCACCGGCGCGCTCCCCAAGTTGCAGCCCGAGGCCGCCACCTACCTGCAGTCCCGGTCGTCCATCTGGGCCAAGGACCAGGTGCCCTACCGCCAGGCGGTCGACCGCACCTCGATGGTGGCCAAGGGTCGGACCTACGCAGCCACGGAGCCGGTGGCCGAGTACCTGGCGAACGCGCTGGGCATGACTGACGTGACCCCGAAGGGCTTCGCCCAGGCCGCCGCCAACGAGACCGAGCCGTCGCCGGGCGACGTGACCGAGCTGCTGGAGGCGCTGCGGACGGGCAAGGTCGACGTGCTGCTGGTCAACTCCCAGGTCGAGGGCCAGCTGAACCGTCAGCTGGTCGCCGCGGCCAAGGCGGCCAACGTGGCGGTCCTGACAGTCACCGAGACCCAGCCCCCGGGCACGACGGGCTTCGTGAAGTGGCAGGTGTTCCAGCTCGACGAACTCGCCGGGGCCCTGCAGACTCCTCCTTCGTGACCGCTCCCATTGAGCTGCGCGACGCCTCGGTCGTGCTCGGCGACCGCACGGTGTGGTCCCACGGCACGTTCGAGCTGCCCGAGGGGTCCCTCACGGCGGTCATCGGCCCCAACGGGTCGGGCAAGACCACGCTGCTCAAGATGCTGCTCGGCCTGCTGCCGCCGTCCTCGGGATCGGTGCAGGTGTTCGACGCCCCGCCGGAGCGCGGCAACACGCGCATCGGCTACGTGCCGCAGCACTACACGGACCACGTCGGCAACGCCGTGCGGTGCCGGGACCTGGTGCGCCTCGGCGTGTCGGGCACCCGGTGGGGGCTGCGGACCCGTGCGAGCGAGCGCGCCGACGCCGACGCAGCCCTGGCTGCGGTGGGCGCGGCGGACTACGCCGACCGGCGGCTCTCGCAGCTCTCGGGCGGCCAGCAGCAGCGCGTCGCCATCGCGCAGGCGCTCGTCGGCCGGCCGGACCTGCTGCTGCTCGACGAGCCGCTCGCCAACCTGGACCTGCGCAACCAGCGAGAGGTGGTCGACCTGCTCGGCCAGCTCAGCGCCCACGGCGTGACCGTGATGGTGGTGGTCCACGACCTGAACCCGCTCCTGCCCCACCTGGACGGCGCGGTCTACCTGCTCGACGGGCACGCCCACTACGGCCCCGTGGCAGAGGTGGTCGACGCCGAGCTGCTCACCCACCTGTACGGCACACAGGTGAAGGTGGTCCGCACGGCGCAGGGCGACCTGTTCACGAGGGGCGCCTGATGGGTGGGCTCCTGGCCAGCGCCGGCTGGCAGTCCAACTGGGCGTCGGTGCTGGGCGAGTCGTTCATGCGCAACGCGTTCGCCGCCGGCGCACTGGTGGCGGTGGCCGCCGGGCTGCTCGGCTACTTCGTCGTGGTGCGCCAGGGCGAGTTCGCGGCCCACGCACTGGGCCACATCGGGTTCCCCGGCGCCACCGGGGCGGTGCTGCTCGGCATCTCGCCGCTCATCGGGCTCGGCGCGTTCTGCGTGGTGGGCGCCGTGGTCATCGGGCTCTTGGGCTCGCGGGCCAACGAGCGGGCCACCGCCACCGGCACGGTGCTCGCCCTGGCCACCGGCCTCGGCATCCTGTTCGCGTCGCTCGCCACCCGCACCACCTCGACCGTCACCAACGTGCTGTTCGGCAACCTGCTGGCCGTCACCACCGCGCAGATCCTGGTGTTCGCCGGGTTCACCGTGCTCCTGGCCCTGGTGCTGGCGGTCGTCGGACGGCCCCTCATGTTGGCGTCGGTCGCGCCCGAGGTCGCCGAGGCCAAGGGCGTGCCGGTCCGGGCGCTCGGCATCGTGTTCCTGGTGCTCATGGGACTCCTGGTCACCATGGCAGTGCAGGCCGTCGGCACGCTGCTGCTCTTTGCACTGGTGGTCACGCCGCCGGCCACGGCGCTGCGGCTCACCGCCCGGCCGTCCCGGGTGGCGCTCACCAGCATTCTGATCGGACTGGTCGCGGTTGGCGCCGGGCTCACGCTGTCGGCGATGTTCAACCTGCCGCCCAGCAGCTTCATCGTGGGCGTGTCGTTCCTGGTGTGGGCGATCACGCTGGCGGCCACCCGCAGCCGGTTCCCGTCGGTCGAGGTCGCCCACGACCACGACCACCACCACTGCTGACCTGCCAGGTCAGACGTTGCCGAACACGGCACACAGGTACTCGCCCTGCGCGAACCCGACCGGGTGGTCGATCGCGTGGCCCCACACCTGCACGTTCCGGAGCGGTCGGCCGGCGTCGGCCGCCGTCGAGGTGACCACCCGCTCGAAGGTCTCGGCGTCCACCCGCGCCGAGCACGACGCCTGGACCAGCGTGCCGCCCGGCTCGACCAGCTCGAGGGCCAGCTCGGTCAGGCGGGCATAGGCCCGGATCGCGCCGGCGACCTGTTCCCGGCGGGACGCGAACGACGGCGGGTCGACCACCACCACGTCGTAGGTCTCGCCCTTGGCGGCCAGCCGTTCCATGACCTCGTACGCGTCGCCGACGGTGGCCTGGTGGGTACACGCCGCCACCTCGGGCAGTGCCGAGTTGTAGGCCAGGTTCCGGCGCGCCGTGGCGACGGCCTGCGGACTCAGGTCCACGCTGTGCACCAGCGTGGCACCACCCGCGGCCGCGTTCACCGAGAACCCGCCGGTGCAGCAGAACACGTCGAGCACCCGCTTGCCGGCGGCCAGCTCGCGCACTCGTAGCCGGTTGTCGCGCTGGTCCAGGAAGTGGCCGGTCTTCTGGCCGTGCACCACGTCGGCCTCGAAGGTGAGCCCGTTCTCCACGAACTGCACCGCCTCGGTCGGGAGCCCGCCCACGAGCGCGTCGCCGTCGGCCAGGTGCTCGGTGCCCGGTCGGTGCGGGGCGGTGGCAGTGGTGCGGGCCATCCGCAGCACGACCCTGGACACCGGGATGGTCTGGGCTGCTGCGACGTCGACCATCGCGGCCACCACGTCGTCCAGGTGCGGCATCCACGCGGCGGAGTAGAGCTTCACGACCGCCACGTCGGCGTAGCGGTCGACCACCAGACCGGGGCGTCCGTCGTTCTCGCCGGCCACCCAGCGGTAGGCATCGGTGTCGCCCTGGTCGAGCAGCGTGCGGCGCCGCTCGAGCGCGGCGGTCAGCTGTT
>CAJANQ010000162.1 GCA_903941145.1 uncultured Actinomycetes bacterium | reverse complement strand
GCGGCGGGGACGCCGGCGGTCGAGCGCGACCTGCCGATGACGGTGCTCGGGACGGCCGACGAGCTGTTCCTGACGTCGTCGACCCGCGACGTGCAGGCGGTCCGGACCGTCGACGGCCGGGACCTGCCGGGCTGCCCGGGCCCGCTCACGCAGGCCGCCGCCGACGCGTTCGCCCGGGCCTACGCCGACCGCCTCGACCCGTAGGTTCCGCCCTCGCTCCGCCGACAACCCGACCGTGAAGAGAATCGGCCGCTGGCAGGCCGACATCCTTCAGAGTCGGAGGACCCGCTGAGACCTTGAAGAGAATCGGCCTCGGACGGGCCCAGATCCTTCAAGGTCGGTCCAACGGGGCAGCTACTTGGCCGGGCGAAGGTGGACGACGTCGCCGACCGAGAGCGTGCGCTCGACGCGCTGGTCGTCCACGACCACCAGCTCGCCGTTGGCCGTCACGTCCGACGCGGTCCCGAAGAGCACGGCGTCCGGCAGCTCGACCCGCACCTCTCGGCCGATCGTCGCCGACGCGGCGCGGTAGGAGTCGAGCAGCTCGTCGGGCGGACGGGTCGTGTCCTCGAGCACCGGGAGCCACACCTGCTCGAGCGCCGTCAGGATCTCGACCACCAGCTGGGCCCGGTCCACGGGGTGACCGACCAGCCGCTGCAGCGACTCGGCCACGTCGTGCAGGTGCTCCGGGATCTCGGGCAGGTTCACGTTGATCCCGATCCCGAGCAGGACGCAGTCGCCCCGGCCCGGCACGCCGCCGTGGTCGGCCGGCTCGCCCGGCAGGCGGTGCAGCTCGGCCAGGATCCCGGCGACCTTGCGGTCCGTCCCGTCGGCCCCGACCCCGCGGGCCACCAGGTCGTTGGGCCACTTGATGCTCAGCATCCCCTCTGTCGAGGGCGCCCCGACGACCGCCAGCGCGAGCGCCGAGGTCAGGAGCGTCCGGCGCTCGACCGGCACCGACAGCACCGGCAGACCCACCGTCATGAGCACGGACGCGCCCTCCGGCGCCTCCCAGACCCGGTCCAGGCGGCCTCGCCCGGCGGTCTGGTGGTCGGCCACCAGGACGACGGCCCGGGACGGGTCGTCCGTGGGCTCGGCGAGCATCTCGAGCACGTCGACCATTGTCGACCCGGTCGAACTGGCGTGGCGGAGGTCGGCGAACCGGGAATGTTGGAGTGCTGCGTTGGCCGAGGCGAAGGTCACGGGGGCAAGATAGGGCGTGTTTTCCAAAGTCTTGATCGCAAACCGTGGCGAGATCGCAGTGCGGGTCATCCGTGCCTGCCGTGAACTAGGGATCTCTACCGTCGCCGTCTACTCCGACCTCGACCGGGACGCGCTCCATGTGCGCCTAGCCGACGAGGCCTACGCACTGGGAGGGCAGACCGCGGCAGAGAGCTACATCGACGCCGACAAGATCCTGGACGTGATCCAGCGCTCCGGCGCCGAGGCCGTCCACCCGGGCTACGGGTTCTTCTCGGAGAACTCCGACTTCGCCCGCAGGATCACCGACCTCGGGGTGGCGTTCATCGGCCCCGGCCCGGACGCCATCGACGTCATGGGCGACAAGATCTCGGCCCGTCTGGCGGCCGAGAAGGTCGGCGTGCACGGAGTCCCCGGCAGCACCGAGATCCTGACCGACGCCCAGAAGGTCGTCGACTTCGGCAACGAGTTCGGCTTCCCCGTGGCCATCAAGGCGGCCTACGGCGGCGGTGGCCGTGGCATGAAGGTCGTGCACTCCGCAGAGGAGGCCGAGGCCGCGCTCGAGTCCGCGCAGCGCGAGGCGCTGAGCTACTTCGGCCGCGACGAGTGCTACATGGAGCGCTACCTGACCAAGCCGCGCCACGTCGAGGTGCAGCTCATCGCCGACTCGCAGGGCAACTGCGTCTACCTGGGCACCCGCGACTGCTCGGCCCAGCGCCGTCACCAGAAGCTGATCGAGGAGGCCCCGGCCCCCGGCATCCCCGACGAGATCCTTGACGCCATGGGCGAGGCTGCCGTCAAGGTCGCCAAGGGCTGCGACTACGTGAACGCCGGCACCGTCGAGTTCCTCTACCAGGACGGCGGCTTCTACTACCTGGAGATGAACACCCGTCTGCAGGTCGAGCACCCCGTGACCGAGCTGATCACCGGCGTCGACCTGGTCGAGCTGCAGCTGCGGGTCGCCGCTGGCGAGGCCCTGCCGTTCACCCAGGAGGACGTGACCATCACCGGCCACGCCATCGAGTGCCGCATCAACGCCGAGGACCCGTTCAAGTTTACGCCGTCGCCGGGTCGCATCACCAGCTATCATCCGCCCGGCGGGCCCGGGATCCGCGTCGACTCCCATATCTACCAGGGCTATTTCGTGCCGCCGCACTACGATTCCCTCATCGGCAAGGTCATCGCTTACGGCGAATCGCGCGAACAGGCGATTCGCCGCATGCGCATCGCCCTGTCCGAAATGGCGGTGCAGGGCATCCAAACCAATATCCCGCTGCATCAGGATCTGCTGTTGGACGAGCGCTTCGTCAAGGGCGGCACCAGCATTCACTACCTGGAGCAAAAACTCGCCCAACAAAAGCTCGAGAAGGGCTGATCCTCTGGCCTGGGTGTCGCTCATACTGCGTACCGACGCTCGGGTAGCCGATGAATTG
>CAJANQ010000161.1 GCA_903941145.1 uncultured Actinomycetes bacterium | reverse complement strand
TACCTGTTCCAGATCGAGACGGCGTTCCGGGTCTCGGCCAGCGATGCCACGGTGACCGAGCTGCCGATCTTCTTCGTGGACCGGGTGGCGGGCAACTCCAAGATGGCTGTCGTGCGGACCATGGTCGAGACCGAGCTGCGCGTCACCTGGTGGGGACTGTCGATGCGGATGCCAGGGATGAGCAGGTGGTTCCGGGCCAGCGCGCCCGGCCAGTACCTGGAGTCCAAGATGCGTCCCGTCGTCATGCCCCCGAGCGAGTAGGCCGCAGTGGCCGAGGTTGTCGAGCCGACCAGCGTGGCCGGGTTCCGTTGGGACCCGCAGCCCGTGCGGCGCGACCGCGGGCTGCTCGGCGCGTCGGAGATGGGCCACGAGCCCGCCCTCGACGGCCTTCGGGCCGTGGCCGTCATGGTGGTCGTGCTGTTCCACGCCAAGTTCTCGTGGATCCCGGGCGGCTTCCTGGGCGTCTCGACCTTCTTCACGCTGTCGGGCTTCCTGATCACCTCGTTGCTGTTGCGGGAGTGGTCGCGGCGTGGCGGCATCGCCCTCCGGACCTTCTGGCGGCGGCGGTTCCGGCGCCTGCTCCCGGCGTCGTGGGCGACGATGGGGCTGGTGGTGCTGGCCGGCGTGGTCGGCATCTGGACGGTCGACCAGCGGCGCTCGCTCCGGGGCGACGTGCCGTTCTCGCTGGCCGAGATCGTGAACTGGCACTTCATCGCGTCGGGCCGCACCTACGGCTCGAAGTTCGAGGCGCCGTCACCGCTCGAGCACTTCTGGAGCCTCGCGGTCGAGCAGCAGTTCTACGTCGTCCTGCCCCTGCTCCTGCTGGGGCTGCTGGCGTTCGCCAAGGCCCGGCGCCTGGCCTCGCCGGTGCGGCTGGTCGCCGTGGCGATGACGGCGGTCGTGGTCGTCTCGGCGTTCCTCAACTGGTTCTTCGCCCGCAGCTCGCTCGACCGGGCCTACTTCGGGACCGACACGCGTGCCGCCGAGCTGGCGGCCGGGGCACTCCTGGCGTGCGCCTGCGTCGGCGGGTTCCGGCTCCGGGGCGTGCTGGCCCGTCGTGTGCTGGGGATCCTCGGCATCGTGGGACTCGTCGTGTCGGCGTGCTTGTGGGCGACCGTGCAGGTGTCGACCCGCTGGATGTACCCGTGGGGCTTCCTGATCACGGCGCTCTCGTCCGTTGCGCTCATCCTCGGGGCGCTGCAGGGCGGACCGCTGGGGAAGGCGCTCTCAGTGCGCCCGCTCGTCTGGCTCGGCGGCATCAGCTACGGGGTCTACCTGCTCCACTGGCCGGTGTTCCTCTGGCTCACCCCACAACGGACGGGCCTGGGGGAGTGGCCGCTCTTCGGTGTCCGGATGGCCGTCACGGTCGCGGCGGCCGTGGCCATGTACCGGTTCGTCGAGCACCCGGTCCGCACGGGTGACCTGTTGGCGAAGGGCCGGGGCCCGCTCGTGGCTGCGGTGGCCGCGGTGGTCCTGCTGCTCACGACGTTCCTCACCACGACCGGCCTGGCGGCGCCGTCGCAGCTCCAGGTGGCGGCTGCGGCGCCGACCACGCTGCCGCCCGAGGCGCCCCTGCGCGTCATGGCCATCGGCGACCGCCTCGCCGGGTCCCTCGGCCAGATGGACGGCACCGAGGTTGGACCACAGAAGGTTCCGGCCAAGGTCACTGCGTTCGAGAGCGCCGACTGCGGCCTGGTGGTCGGCGGCTGGGTGTCCCGGCCCGACGGCTCTGCCGAGCGGGACGTGCTGCGGTGCGGCGGCGCGAAGGAGAGCTGGCTGATGCAGGTGGCCTCCCAGCGGCCTGACGTGGTCGTGGTCTGGGCGGGGAGCCGCGACCTGCGACAGCGTCGACTCGCCCGGCTCGACCCGTGGGCGACCACGGCCGACCCCGCCATCTCCGAGTTCCTGGGTGTTGGCGTCGGCGAGTTCCTCGACCGCCTGGCGGGGACGGGGACCAAGGTCGTGGTGCTGACGGTTCCCTCGCAGGCCAACGGTCGTCAGCTGTCGCCGCGGCCGGTCCCTGTCACCTCGCCCGTCCCTCGAGAGGCAGCCATCCAGGTCGTCGGGGAGGATCTGGCCGGGGCTGGAGCACCCCCGCCCGAGTTCCCGGAGAACGACCCTGCCACGTTGGAGCGTTGGAACGGGCTGCTCCGTCTGGCTGCCACGCGCCACGGTGCGACGGTGCTCGACGCGGCCGCGCAGATGGCCACGTTCCCGGGGGGTGCGCTCGACCCCCGCTGGCGCACCGACGGAGTAGGGCTGTCGGCCGCCGGGGCGCAGCGCCTCGCCCCGTGGCTCACCAAGGAGCTCCGCACCGTCGTGCGGACCGCGCCGGCCGCGGCGGCTCCGGCGCCGGCTGCGGTGGACGCTGCGCTCCCTCCGGCGCCCCCGCTCACCCCTCGGCGCGTGGCCAGCGGCACCGTGCGGACCCTGGTGGTGGGGGACTCCGTCGCCATGAACGTCTCGTCGGGGCTGATCGCCTACGGGGCGCGCGGCGACGTGAACACCTACTCCGGTGGACAGCTCGGGTGTCCCGTGGCCCGGGGCGGCCAGTACCGGTTCATGCGCGAGACCGTCAAGGTCGAGGACCGGTGCGACTGGTCCAAGAAGTTCCCGGGCCTGCTCGCCGACGCCCGGCCCGAGGTGGTCGTCGTCATGTCAGGGATCTGGGAGGTCGTCGACCGGCTGCTCCCGGCCGACGACAGCTGGCGCCACGTCGGACAGCCCGAGATGGATGCGTACCTCCTGCGCGAGTTCGTCACCGCGATCGACCTGCTGGGTTCCCAGGGGGCCAAGGTGGTCCTGCTCACGTTCCCGCACGTCGAGGCGGGCAGAGCCCTTGGCTTCTCCCTGCTGCCAGAGTCGGACCCCGCACGGATGGACCGCTTCAACGAGCTGCTCCGTCAGGCGGCGTCGCTCCGGCCGGGCGTCGCCTCGATCATCGACTTCCAGGCGTGGCAGGCCACCCAGCCGGGTGGCGAGATCGACGCCGCCCGCCGGCCCGACGGCATCCACTACACCGACGCCTACCTGCCCGAGATCGGGAAGTGGCTGGGTCCGAAGATCGTGGCCGTCGGCCGGGCCCCGAAGAGCCCGTAGGTCCGGCCAGGCCGTTCAGCGTCAGGCCCGTGGTGCGTTGCGGGGGATGACCGGTGCGTCACGGCCGGTGCCCGACGAGGCTCCGTCCTTGGAGGAGGACTCTTCGTGGTACTCCTCCTCGACGTTGACGGCCCAGATGTCGTGGTCGCCCTGGCCGAGGATGTTCTGCACGGTCAGCATCGCGGTGAACATCGAGTGGTCGGCGTTGTTGTACTTGTGCATGCCGTTCCGACCCACCGGGTGGACGTTGGGGGCGGCCGACTCGAGCCACTCGCGCATGACCTCGACGTTCTTCCGGTAGAACTCGTCGTAGGTGGGGTAGGCCTTGGGCATGCGGACGACGTAGCCGGCCTGGACGGCGGACGGGTCGACGAGGCCGAGGATGCCGAGCTCCTTGGCGCCCATCTCGATGAGGTCCTCGTCCTTGGCGTTCCAGAGCTCGTCGCCCTCGAACACGAAGTACTCAAGGCCCAGGCAGGTGCGCCCGTCCTTGACCAGGTACGGCGACCAGGAACCGAAGTTCTGGATGCGGCCGACCTTCACCTCGGGGGCGTGGATGTAGATCCAGTTGTCCGGGAAACCGGCCGACTCGGGCACGACGAGTGCCACCGTCAGGAAGTCGCGGAACTGGAGGTCGTCGGCAGCGGCGAGGACCTCGGCCGGCGCCGGCGGGTCCATGGCCCGGATGAGGTGCGGGAACGGCATGGACGAGATCACGTGGTCGGCCGGCAGTTCCGTCCGGCTGCCGTCACGGGACTCGGTGACGACCGTGTGGGCACGGCCGTCGGTGTACTTCACGCCCACGACCTTGGTCTTCATGCGGACCTCGGTGCCCTGGGCCTCGACCTGCTCGGTGCAACGCTCCCACATCATCCCCGGCCCGTACTTGGGGTACTGGAACTCCTCGATGAGGGAGGTGATCTCCTTCTGGTTCCGGTTGGGGGTGAGCGCGTTCACGATGGCGCTCATGAGCGAGAGGTTCTTGATCCGCTGTGCGGCCCAGTCGGCGGGCATCGAGCTGACCGGCACGCCCCAGACCTTCTCGGTGTAGGTCTTGAAGAACGTGCGGTAGAGGCGCCAGCCGAAACGGGCGACGAGCCACCCCTCGTAGTTGGTCTGGTCCTTCGGCGGACGCACCCGGGCCCATGCGTACGACAGGACGCACAGCACGGCCTCGAGGAGGCCCAGGTTTTTCAGGGCGTTCATGGCCTTGAGCGGGTAGTCGAAGTACTTGCCCTGGTAGAAGATGCGGCTGAGCCGGGGTCGCAGCAGGAAGTCCTCGTCCGGCAGGATCTCGTGCCAGAGCGCCTCGACCTCGGGCACCTTCGTGAAGAACCGGTGGCCGCCGATGTCGAACCGCCAGCCGTCGCGTTCCACAGTGCGGGAGATGCCGCCGACGATGCTGTCGGCCTCGAGGACCGTCGAGGTCACCCCGGCCCGGCAGAGCTCGTACGCCGCGGTGAGACCTGCGGGGCCGGCGCCGGCGATCACGACGCGGGGAGCGTCGGCGGGGGCGGGGGAGGAGGGCGATGAGGTGTCGGTCACGATGCTCTTTTTTGGGTAGACCCGGGCGCTTCAGGGCTCGTTCAGGGGGAGTGAAACCGCCCCGACCCTAGTGGCGGAGGGGTCCCCCGGTGGCGGACCGGGCGCTGACAGACTGCCTGCGTGAGCGACGTGCCGACCGAGGAGCTGGTGGAGTTCGAGTGCCCTCGTTGCGCGGCGGGTGTGACCGAGCACTACTACGGGCCGTGCTCCTCGTGCCGGGCCCAGCTCCGGGCCGAGATCGCCGTCGCTGCCCGTGACCTGGCCGCTCCGGAGTACGAGCCAAAGATGAACGTCACCCCGAACGCGGTGGCCCTCAAGGACTGACCCGGTCAGCCGGCAGCCACCTGGGACGCCGCCCAGCGGTAGTCGGCCTTGCCCGACGGGGACCGCACCACCAGCGGCACTCGGACGACCGCCCTGGGGAGCTTGTAGCCCGCCAGGTGCACCCCGACATGGGCCCGCAGGTCGTCGTCGGTGCTCGTGGCGCCGTCGACCAGCTGCACCACGGCCACGACCTCCTGGCCGAACCGCTCCGACGGACGTCCGCAGACCACGGCGTCGACCACCTCAGGGTGGGAGGTGAGCGCCACCTCGACCTCCTCGGCGAAGACCTTCTCGCCGCCGGTGTTGATGCACACCGAGTCGCGGCCAAGGAGCTCCACGGTGCCGTCAGGGTGCAGCCGGGCCCGGTCGCCCGGCACTGCGTGGCGCACCCCGTCCACCACCGGGAAGGTGGCCGCGGTGCGCTCCGGGTGGCCCAGGTACCCGAGCGGGACCCGGCCCGTCTGGGCCAGCCAACCGATCTCGGGCTCGCCAGGACCGAGCCGGCGGGACAGGTCCTCCGACAGCACCACCGAGGTCGCAGCAGGCCGGAACCCGCCAGGGGCCGGCGAGTCGGCGTCGGACGATGCCACGCCCTGCCGCCCGGACTCCGTCGACCCCAGCACGTCGATGACCCGCAGGCCGGGCACCGCGGCCAGAAGCCGGTCCCGCACCGTCGGGGAGAGCACCGCGCCGCCCGACACGACGTGGCGGAGCGACGGCGGCGGTCCGGACCGGCGCTCGAGCGCGGCGAGCAGCGGGCGGGCCATCGGGTCGCCCACGAGCAACAGTGACGACGCCGAGTGGGCGTCGACCGCATCGAGCACGTCGTCGGGGTCGAACCGGTCGACCACCTGCTGCATCACGACGGTGCCGCCCGCCATCCAGCACGACAGGGCGTTCCAGTGGGCGGCCCCGTGCATCATCGGTGGGGCGGGGAGCGTGCACAGTCCGGGGTTGGCGGCGTCGAGCAGTTCGTCGAGCGACCCGTACGGCGTACCGTCGCGGCGACCGACGCCGAGCGCCGAGCGGAGGAAGTCGTCCTGGCGCCACAGCGTGCCCTTGGGTGAACCGGTCGTGCCGCCGGTGTAGCAGAGGTACCGGTCGTCGCCGCTCCACCCGGCCCGGACGTCGCCGGGGACCCCGCCGTCGGCGGTGGCGAGCGCGTCCTCCATCGGCGTCGCCCAGTCCGGGAGCTCGTGGTCGGACCCGTCGTCGACGACCAGGACGAGCCTCGGCCGCTCGGACAGCCGGTCGTGCACCTCCCTGAGGGTCGGAAGGAACCGTCGGTGCACCACGACTGCCGCCGCCCGGCCGTCCTCGAGCAGGTACGCCAGCTCGTCGGCGACGTAGCGGTAGTTGACGTTCATGGACGTGGCGCCGGCCTTCCACGCCGCCACCATGCCCTCGAGGTACTCCGGGCAGTTCAGTAGGTACAGCGCCACGTGCTCGTGGGGGGACTCCCACGGCTCGACGTCGTCGTGGCGGGCCCGTCGACCGACGCCGTGCGCCAGCAGGACGGAAGCCAGGCGGTCGGTGCGCCGGGACAGCTCGCCGTACGTCGTGGTGCCCGGTCCCTGCACGAGCGCGGGCACGTCGGGCTGCCGGACGGCGAGTGCGTCGAGGACGGTCGGGACGTGCAGCTCCACGGCCGAATGAAAGCACACCAGCGGCGAGGTGCCGCTGACCCGGTGGCAGACTTGGCCCGTGGCATCACGGCAGCAGTGGGAGGCAGCGGCGCAGGCACTCGCCGAACAGCACGTGGCGCTCGCCGTCGCCTACGAGCGCCACGGTGCGCTCGCACCCGGCCGGCCGGTCGCGGCCGACCGGCGCTTCGCCGAGCTGGCCAGGGCAATCGTCTACCAGCAGCTGGCCGGCAGGGCGGCTGCGGCGATCTGGTCGCGGGTGGAGGACGCCGTGGGGGAGCCGTTCACGCCCGAGGCCGTGCTGGCGACCGATCCCGAGCGGCTGCGGGCCGCAGGGCTGTCAGGCGCAAAGACGGCTGCCGTGCTGGACCTGGCCGCGCACGTCGACGACGGTCGGGTACGGCTCGCCCGGGCGGGACGGATGTCGGACGCCGCGCTGCTCGAGCACCTGACCGTGGTCCGGGGCATCGGCCCGTGGACGGCACAGATGTTCCTGATCTTCCAGCTCGGCCGGGTCGACGTATGGCCGACCGGCGACCTAGGGGTCCGGGCCGGCTTCGCCCAGCTGTTCGACCTTCCGGCGACGCCGGACGCCAAGGAGCTCGCCGCACTCGGTGCGCCCTACGCGCCGTACCGCTCGGTGCTCGCCCAGTGGTGCTGGCGGGCGACCGACGGCGACGACGCCGACTGGTAGGGCTCAGAACGGGTTGGCAGCCGGCGGGGGCGGCGCGTCCGGCAGCGTCGCAGTGGAGGCGGCCGGGACGCTGGGGCTGGCGACCGGGGTCTCGAGCGGGAAGTGACAGGCCACGAAGTGGTCCGGCCCGACCTCGGCCATCTGCGGCTCGGTGGTGGCGCACATGTCCTGGGCCCGGTCGCAGCGGGTACGGAACCGGCAGCCGGACGGCGGGTCGATCGGGGAGGGCAGCTCGCCGCTGAGCTGGACGGCACCGCCCGCGTCGTCCGGGTCGGGCACCGGGATGGCCGACAGCAGGGCATTGGTGTACGGGTGCGCAGGTGCCGCGTACAGGTCGTCCGGACGGCCGATCTCACACATCTTGCCCAGGTACATCACTGCCACCCGGTCGGAGATGTTTTTCACGACGGCCAGGTCGTGGGCGATGAACACGAGCGTCAGGCCGTAGCGGGCCTTCATGTCCTCGAGCAGGTTCAGGATCTGGGCCTGCACCGACACGTCTAGCGCCGAGACGGGCTCGTCACAGATGATCACCTTGGGGTCGGTCACGACAGCACGGGCGATCGAGATGCGCTGGCACTGGCCGCCCGAGAACTCGTGCGGCTTGCGCTCGGAGGCCACCTGCGGGTCGACGCCGACCGAGGACAGGACCTCGTCGACCTTCGCCCGCTGCGAGGCCTCGTCGCCGAGCCCCCAGACCTTGAGCGGCTCGCCCACGATCTCGGTCACGGTCCGTCGCGGGTTGAGCGACGAGATCGGGTCCTGGAAGATCATCTGGAGCCGGGGCCGGGTGCGGCGGAGCTCCTCGCCCTTCAGCCCGGTCAGGTCGACGCCGTCGAGGGCGACCGTCCCCGACGTCGGTCGGGGCAGCTGCATGATCGCCTTGCCGGTCGTCGACTTGCCGCAGCCCGACTCACCGACAAGGCCGAGCGTCTCGCCCTCGGCGACGTCGAACGAGATGTTGGTGACGGCGTTGACCTTGCGCTTCCGGTCGACCGGGAACTCCACGACGAGGTTCTCGACGCGGAGCAGCACCGAGTCGGCGGGTCGCAGGTGCGCAGTTCCGCTACCGGCCATCAGACGGCACCGCCTTCGGGGTTGGGCTGGGGGAGCAGGGGCGGCGGGGGCGGGGCCAGGGACATCAGCCGCTTGGCCGCCAGCTGGTCCGCGACCTCGGTGTGCTCGGGGCTGCCGACCGGGAAGTGGCACGCGAAGAAGTGGCCCGAACCGGGGGCGGACTCGGTGAGCTGCGGCTGTTCGCTGGTGCAACGCTCTTGCGCGTAGGGGCAGCGGGGCGCGAACGAACACCCGTCGGGCGGGTTCACGAGGTCCGGCGGACGCCCGCCGATGGCGTTGAGGCGCGTGTGCGAGGGGTCGGCCAGCTTGGGGATCGCGGACAGCAGCGCCTCGGTGTAGGGGTGCCGCATCTGCGAGAAGAGGGTGCGGGTCGGGGCCTTCTCGACGACCCTGCCCGCGTACATCACGGCGATGTCGTCAGCCCGGCCGGCCACCACCCCAAGGTCGTGCGTGACCAGGATCATGGCCATGTAGCGCTCGCGCTGCTGCTCCGCGAGGAGGTCCAGCACCTGGGCCTGCACGGTCACGTCGAGGGCGGTCGTGGGCTCGTCGGCGAACAGGAGCTTGGGGCCGCAGGCCAGCGCAACGGCGATCACGACACGCTGGCGCATGCCGCCGGACATCTCGTGCGGGTAGGCGCTGAAGCGGGACTCGGGCTCGGGGATGCGCACGGCACGGAGCAGCTCGACCGCGGTCTCCTTCGCCTCGGACTTGTCCATGTCGAGGTGGAGCCGGAGCGACTCGGTGATCTGCCGGCCGACCTTCAGGACCGGGTTGAGTGCCGTCATCGGGTCCTGGAAGACCATCGACATCTCTGGTCCCCAGAGGGCCCGTCGCTCCTCGGGGGTGAGGTTGGAGACGTCCCGGCCCTCGAAGAGGATCTGCCCTGTGCGTTCGGCATTCCCGGGCAGGAGGCCCATGAGGGAGCGGGACAGCACCGACTTGCCCGAGCCCGACTCCCCGACGACGCCCAGGGTCTTGCCGCGGTCCAGGGTGAACGAGACGCCGTCGACGGCCCGGACCTTGCCACGGGGGCTGGTGAACTGGGTGCGGACGTCGCGCACCTCGAGGAGCGGTCCGGCACCGGGCAGACCTGTCGGGGCGGGGCCGTCGACCACGTTCGGGGCGCTCACAGGACCGAGTCCCGCACGTCGAACCGCTCTACCACGACGTCGCCCAGATAGTTGAGGGCCATGACCGTCAGGAAGATCACCATCGAGGTGATGAGGATGATGTGGGGCGACCGGGCCAGCTGGTCCTTGTCGGTGGCGATGATGTTCCCCCACGACGGAGTGGGCAGCTGGACGCCGGCGCCGAACAGGGCCAGACCTCCCTCGGCCACGATGGCGATGCCGACGCCCAGGAGGGCGATGGACAGCATGGCCGGCACCACGTTGGGGAGGACCTCCCGGAACATGATCCGGAACCGCTTGGCGCCCATGGCCCGCGCCGCGAGCACGAACTCGCGCTCCGCCCACACCAGCGTGTTGGCCCTGGTGATGCGTCCCAGGATGGGGATCGACACGATGCCGAGCCCGAGGACCACCACACCGAGGCGCACGGAGGGGTTAATGGTCTGGCCGGCCTTCTGCGGGGTGGCGAGCACCGTGACCAGGGCAAGCGCCAGCACGAACTGGGGGATGGCGAGCAGCACGGTCATGAGCGGGGTGATGATGGCGTCCACCCGGCCCCGGAAGAAACCGACGACGAGGCCCAAGAACCCGCCGATCAGCAGTCCGAACCCCACGGCGCCGAACCCGACGATGTAGGAGGAGCGGGTGCCGTAGATGATGCGGGCCATGAGGTCACGCCCCAAGCCGTCGTTGCCGAGCCAGTGGGCTGCGCTCGGGCCGGACCGGGCGAACTCCGGGAACGTCTCGGTCGGGTCAGGGACACCGATCCAGGGGGCGATGATGGCGAGCACGCCGAGTCCGACGATCCAGCCGATCGACAGCCACGCGGCGACGCTGAGCTTCTTCTTCCTTGCGCCGACCGGGGTCCGGTCCTCGATGGCCTCGACCTCGACGGCCATGGACGGACCGATGTCCATGACGGGCGAGCTGGATGGGACGTGGTCAGTTGGATGCATTGCGGATCCGAGGGTCGAGGACCGTGTAGAGCAGGTCGACGGCGAAGTTCACGAGGACGTAGAAGATGGCGATGACCGCCACCATGGACTGGAAGGCGATGGGCTGACGGCCGCCGATGGCCTTGGCCATCTGCAGCCCCATGCCAGGAATGTTGTAGACGACCTCGACCACCAGGGCGCCACCGATGAGGGTGCCGATGTTGAGGCCGGCCACCGTCAGCAGCGTGAGCGAGGAAGGACGGAGGGCGTGGCGGAAGAGCACGGTCTTGGACGAGAGCCCCTTCGCCTTCGCCATCAGGATGAAGTCCTGCTGCAGCGTCTGGATCATGTCGCTGCGCAGCAGGCGCATGTAGATCGCGATCTGGGCGACGGCCAGCGTGACAGCAGGAAGGATCATCGACTTCACGTGGTCGACCATGCTGACGGAGGCGGGCACGAACCCGCCGGTCGGTAGCCATCCGAGCTTGACGCCGAAGAAGTACTGCAGCACGAACCCGAGCGCGAAGGCAGGGAACGCCAGCATGGCGAAACCGGCGAGGCCCGAGAACCGGTCGAGCTTGGAGCCGTTCTTATAGGCAGTGACCACGCCCAGGGGGATGGCGATCACGAGGGCGATGATCTGGGCCCAGACCATCAGCTCGATCGACTTGGGCAGGGCCTCCTTGACCGTCTCCGACACCGGGCGGCGGGACGTGGGTCCGCTGTAGAAGTCGCCCAGGTCGCCCTGTGCGAAGTTGCTGAGCCAACGCCCGTACTGCGAAATGAACGGGGCGTCGAGGCGGAGGTCCTCCCGCACCTGCTCCCGCTGCTCGTCGGTGCCGAACGGCACGATGATGTCGGCCAGGTCGCCCGGCAGCAGGGTGAGCAGGAACGCCGAGAACAGCGTCACCAGCAGCACCGTGGCCACCAGCTGTCCCAACTTCTTTGCGATCCCCATGAGTTCCCCAGGCCTGTTGGTCGTGCCGGCTGCTGGCGGCG